>NZ_JBISBU010000048.1:0-39796 GCF_044385805.1 Haloferula sp. A504 | reverse complement strand
GGGAGCGGGTGGCGGAACGGGCGCGGCCTTACTATCTGAAGCATCTGGAAAGGTGGGGTGCGGCGCTCCGAGCGAGACCATCTGAGACGTCAAAAAAGGATTTTCTTGAAGGTTATTTTGAGAAATTGATTCACACAGAGGGGGTGCGGGCATTTCAGGCAAGGCAGGTGCTGGAGGCGATCCGGCTGGCTCACGAGGTGCTGTTGAACGAGGAGTGGACGAGGAAGGTCGATTGGGAGGGAATGCGTTTGCGGGTCGAGGAGGAGGATTCCGAGCCTGCGGGAGAGGTGGTGGCGGAAACGCTGGCCGAGCTGGAGGCGGGCTGGCGCAAGGCCGGATTTACGGCTGAGCAGGTCGAGAGCCTGGCGCATACGGTGCGCGTGATGCGGGAGGGCAACTATGCGTTCAGGACCGAGCAGGGCTACGTGCAGTGGGTGAAGCGGGTGATGGGCTTCGTCGGTCGGGAACGCCTGCCGGGGGCGGCGGAGGTGCAGGATTTCCTGAGCCATCTGGCGGTCGACTCGGGGGTGGTGGTGGCGACCCAGAAGCAGGCGCTGAATGCGCTGGCGTTTTATCTGAAGCGGGTGCGCGGGCTTGAGGGGGTGGATTTCGGGGATTTCCGTCGGGCGCGGGTGAGTCGGCGTCTGCCGGTGGTGCTGAGCAAGGGGGAGATGTCGCGCCTTCTGGAGGCGGCGGTGGAGGAAGGGAAGCGGCGCGGCTTGTCGGGAGTGTACGCGCTGATGCTGCAGGTGATGTACGCCTCGGGGCTGCGGGTGACGGAGTGTGTGCGTCTGAGGGTGAAGGACATTGATTTCGAGAACCGCTATGTGTTGGTGAGGCAGGGCAAGGGGGACAAGGACCGGCGGGTGCCGCTGGCGAAGCGATTGATGGAGCCATTGAAGGCGCACTTGGAGGAGGTGCGGCGTCAGTACGATGAGGACCGGGCGGCGGACCTGGATGGGGTGTGGTTGCCGGGGGCGTATGAACGCAAGGCGCCGGAGGCGGGCAAGGAGTGGGTGTGGTTTTGGTTGTTTCCCTCGCCGAAGCTGTCGGTGGACCCGCGGAGTCACCGGGTGCGGCGCCATCATGTGCATGCGAATGGGGTGCAGCGGGCGATGAAGCGGCTGACGGAGCGGGCGGGGATCGACAAGAAGGTGACGTGCCACGTGCTGCGGCACAGTTTTGCGACGCACCTGCTGGAGAAGGGGCGGGACATCCGGACGGTGCAGGAGTTGCTGGGGCATGAGAGCGTGCAGACGACGATGATCTACACGCATGTGCTGAATGATCCGGAGCGGGAGAGTGGGAGTCCGCTGGATGATCTTTGAAGCGCGGAGCGGAGAGCGGAGTGCGGAGTGCGGAGCGGGGAGCGGGGAGCGGGGAGCGGGGAGCGGGGAGTGCGGAGTGCGGAGTGCGGAGAGCGGGGAGTGCGGAGTGCGGAGTGCGGAGCGGGGAGCGGGGAGCGGGGAGTGCGGAGTGCGGGGCGGGGAGAGCGGAGTGCGGAGTGCATGTCGAGCGCAGCGAGGCGACACGGCGAGCTGGGGATTCCCGTTCTACCGGGGTGGCCCGCAGGCCATTCGGGCTGCTCTCCGGGCACTGGCCCCTGATACCAACTCCCAGAATCCACTGGTAGAATGGAGATTTTGGAAGGATTTGGAAATCAGTCGCTTCGCGAGTTGAAGGGTGCCGGTCGCTTTTCCGCAATCTCTGCGTTGCTCGTCCCTCCTTCGCCAAGGCTTTGGACGGGCAGGCGGTCACGGTGCCAGCACCGCTCCCTTCTCACGCCTTGAACCTTGCAAAAAATCGTTCCGGCCATTCTACCAGCCGATTCTGTTCATTGGTATGAATCTGGCGGACCTTGAGTCCCGCGACAAGGAGTGATCGTCGTCAACGCCCGCGGCGGATCTCGGAGCCCTGGAACTGGATCTGGACGCGGTGGACGCGCTTGATCCGGGTGTGGATCTTGAAGGTCTCCGGGTCGAAGGACTCGGGGATTTCGATGCGGTGGATGTCGACGGTGGCGTGGTAGCCGCGCTCGGAGAAGACGTCGATGAACATGGCGAGGGCGGTGGGGTCGTGGAGGATCTCGCTCTCGCTGTTGATCGCCGCGCTGCCGGAAATGGCGTGGCGCTCGATGATGGGGATGAAGTCGCTCTGGATGAGGTCGACGACCCGCCCGAAGAGCTCGCTCTGGCGCGCGGCGTAGTCGTCGAGGCGGTCGACGAGGTTTTGCCGGGCGTGGAGCGAGAGGGTGGCGGCAACGGGGATCGCGGAAACGCGGTCGTAGGTGGCCTCGTCGAGTTCGAGCGATCCCTGGTAGCGGAGTTCGTCGTCGATGCGGCTGCGCACTTCCTCGATGGTGCCGTGGGCGTTGATGAAGTGGTAGAAGAAGATCTCGCGCAGGTCCTTGAGTGCGCCGTAGGTCTTTTCCTTGAAGGTGCGGTAGCGGTTGACGGCGGCTTCGGCGTCGAGGTCGGTGGCGCGGACCTCGAGGAGTTCGCCGATGCCGGATTCCCGGACTTCCTCGTTGTGGGCCTGGGCCTCGCGTCCGCGCTGGAGCTGGCGGTTCACGCTTTCCTTCTCGTCGACGAAGAGGACGACGATGTGGAAGTGCGGTTTCTTGAAGCGGTGGGCCAGCTCGGTGTCGCGGAACCGGTTGTGGAGTTCGTTGAGTTTCTGGTGGAGGAGCTTGACGCACTCGACCTGCACCTTGGTGCGCGGGAAGCCATCGACCACCGCGCCGGACTGGTAGACCGGGTCGAGCAGCTTGCGGAGCATGATCTCGATGACCTCGCGGTCGCCGACGAGCATGCCGGCGTCCTTCATGCGCCTGGCCTCCGGGGTGTCGAGGAGGCTGCTGACGACCAACGGCGGAGCCGTGAGGTCGCGGTATTTCATGATGAAGCCCGTATGGGTGCCCTTGCCGGCGCCGGGGGCGCCATTGAGCCAGAAGATCTCCTTGGGGAAGCGCAGGTCTTCCTCGCCGTGATCGGTCTCGAGCTGTGACCAGACGGAGTTGAAGATGATCTGGGCGTCCTTGACCTCGAGGTCCTCGACGTGGTCGGGGGGCTGAATGGTTTCGATGGAGTCGGGCATGGTTGGCTGGGACGGAAGCGGGAAGCGGGAAGCGGGAGGCGGGAGGCGGGAGGCGGGAAGCGGGAAGCGGGAAGCGGGAAGCGGGAGGCGGGAGGCGGGAAGCGGGAAGCGGGAAGCGGGAAGCGGGAAGCGGGAGAGGGGAGAGGGGAGATGGGGGAATGCTGGAACGGCGAGCGCGAAGGGCACGATGGGCAACGGCTCACGGTGTGACCCGGGCTCCGCAGCCCCCTGAAGGGGGAACTACGTACTGAACTGGCGGACTTGGCGAGTATCAGTCGATGCGCGAGCCGTGGGAGATCTTTTCGAGAAGTCTCGGGCCGTCAAGGATGGCGACGTAGGGCATGGCATCGATGTCCTCGGAGCGAAGCACGTACTCGGTGAGCTCGTCGCGGACGATGGTCACCAGGGTCTCCGGCTCCCATGGCTTGGCGATGTAGTGGTGCAGGCCGCCTTCGTTGATCGCGCGGATGGTGTCCTGCTGGTCGGCCTGGCCGGTGAGCAGGACCTTGCGGACCGGGTAGTGCGAGCCGTCGGCATGCAGCTTGGTCAGGAAGTCGACGCCGGTCTCGCCGGGCAGGCGATGGTCGGCAAGGACGAGGCCGATGCGGTCGCCGTCCTGCTCGATCTGGGCGATGGCTTCGCGGGCATCGGAGATGTCTTCGGAGACCTCGATGCGGAACTGCTTTTCGAAGGGGCGGAGGTCGCGGCGGATGGCTTCGCGAACTTCGGGTTCGTCCTCGATGGAAAGGATGGCGATCTGGTTCATGGCTCGGATTGGGGCGGTTTGGTGGGAAGGACGACCGAGAAGACGGTGCGTCCGGGTTCGGAGGAGAAGGAAATGGCGCCGCCGTGGCGCTCGACGATGGACTTGCTGATGGGAAGCCCGAGTCCGAGGCCGAACTCGACCCGGCCGCTGCGGGTGGTGAAGCGCGGGCTGAAGATGTGGGGCTGGGCCTCGGCGGGGATGCCGCGGCCGTTGTCCTCGATCTCGACGCGCACCTGCTCGCCCTTGCGCGAGGTGGTGATCGTGACGCGGCCATCCTCCTCGCTCGCCTGGGCGGCGTTCTGGATCAGGTTCGTCCAGATCTGCTGGAGCTGGGAGGGGATGCAGCGGATGCGTGGCAGGTCGGCGTAGTGCTTGACCACCTCGTGGTCGCGGAGCTTGCCGCGGAGGATGACGAGGACGTCCTCGAGCGTGGCATTGAGGTCGACGTCCTCGGTCCAGTCCTCGTCCGCCCGGGCGTAGAGCTTGAGGCTGCGGACCAGCGCGGCGATGCGGTCGGAACAGTTCTCGATGTTCCGCAGGGCGCTTCCGATCTGACCGCCGTGTTCGATCTGGCGGAGGAGTTCGTCGCGCTTGAGCCCGGGATCGAGCTTCTCGAATCGCTGGAGGTCCTCGACCGACCGGATGCCGGCGGCGACCAGCCGGTCGGTGGGCAGGTCGAGGTCGAGACTGTTGGCGAGATCGCGCTTGAGGCTGCGTTCGTCGCGCGTGGAAAGGGGGGCGGCCTTGCGGGCGAGTTCGAGGGCGGCGCCCGCCGGGGCGAGCTTGCGGCTGGCACCGAGCAGGGCGGGGACGTCCTCCAGCAGGTAGCGGGCGGCATTCTGCATCGCGGCCACCGGGTTGTTCAGTTCGTGGGCCATGCCGGCGGCGAGCGTGCCGAGGGTGGCCATCTTCTCCGACTCGACCAGGCGGTCCTGCGCGGCCTTGAGGTCGGCCAGGGCCGACTCGAGGTCGTCGCGCTGCTTTTCGAGCCGCGTGTTGAGCTGGTGGACGTCGGAGAGCAGCTCGGCGGCGCGGCGGTTGCGGCGCGCCATCGAGCGCAGGATCACGGTGATCAGGCACGAGGCGAGCCTGGGGCTGCGGCTCACCGCATCCCGGACCTGCTCGCGGGTGAGGACCAGCGCCTCGGTGCGGGTGACCGCGCGGCAACTGAAGAACACCGGATTTTTCAGCGACAGCGACATCAGCCCGACGATGCGGCCGGCGGTCTCGGAGTGGAAGGTGACGTCGCGGCCCTCGAGGTTGCGGGAGAGTTTCACCTGGCCCTCGATGAGCACCCAGATGCGGCCGGCCTCGTCGCCTTCCTGGACGAGGATCTCGCCGGGCTCGTAGGTGTGGCGTTCGGGGTGGCCGAGCAGTTCGTCGAACTCCTCGATCATCGACGACTCGACCTTGTTGTCGGTCATCGTGGTCCCGTCGATCACCGAGGTCTGGACCTCGTCGAGGCGTGCGGAGAGTCGCTCGAGATTGGATTTTGCCGAAAGGAAGGCGCTGCCCATCGACTGCAGGTCGAGCAGCGGGTGGAGGTCGTCGATGCGGTGCGGTGCGGCGTGGAGGACGTAGTCGGTGAGCTGGGTGCGCAGCAGGTCGCGCAGGCGTCGCGGATCGAAGTCCGGGTCGACGCGGGCATGCAGGGCGCCGTGCTGGAGCAGGTCGTCGGCGCGGCGATTGCCCTCGATCACGTCGAGCAGCAGCCTCCGGGTGCCTCGCAGGCGGGGGTCGCTGCGGATCGCGAGCAGGGTGCCGGCGCCGTCGATGTCGTCGATCTCCAGCCCGCAGAAGACCATCGCCAGGTCGCCGTCGGCATCGCGGATCTCGCGGGCCCGCGAGATGAGGTCCCGGCCACTGGTGAAGCGTTCGAACCGGAAGGCCTCGCCCGACCATTCATCCAGCGTCTTTTCCAGCCGCGAGACGAGCGCGTCGTCGCGGTGGGCGCAGAGGATGGCGGGGCGGAGGGGCATGGAGAGTTCAGAGTTCAGAGTTCAGAGTTTAGAGTTTGGAGTTTGGAGTTTGGAACTTGGAACTTGGAACTTGGAACTTGGAACTTCGAGGTGGCCGGTAGCTTCGGGGTTTTCGGACTTCCTTGAGTTGATGCCCGATTGCCAGCGGCGATGTGACATCAGGAGACCCCGGCGATGTGAAGGAGCGGGCGCAGCAGGAGGAAGCAGATGAGCACCCCGGCGGCCCCGATGAGCGTGCCGGTGAGGACCATCTGCTTGGTGGTGAAGGTGCCGGCGCTGTAGGCGATGGCATTCGGCGGGGTGGAGATCGGCAGGGCCATGGCCATCGAGGCCCCGAGGGCGACGAAGGCGAGGATGATGATGGCGCTGGCCCCGGCCGCCCCGGCCACCGCCACGGCGATCGGGGCGAGCAGGTTGGTGGCGGCGCTGTTGGAGATGAAGGTGCTCATCAGCAGGGCGGTGCCGCAGATCGCGATGCCGATCACGACCCGGCTCATGGAATCCCAGGCGATCAGGCCGACCAGCCAGGTGTCGAAGCCGGTGGCCGAGACGCCGACACCGAGGGCGATGCCGCCGGCGACCAGCCACAGCACGTCCCACTCGAGGCCGCGGAACTGCTTGGCCGAGACCACGCCGGTCGAGAGCAGGATGACGACGGGGAACATGCCGACGACGTAGGAGTTGATGCCGTGCAGGGCGCCGGTGACCCACATCAGGATCGTGAAGATGGCCGTGACGTAGTAGATCGTGGCGTGGGTGGACTTGGCCCACTTGACGTTCATGTCGATCTCGATGGCCTTCTTCGACGCGGGGAACATGAAGACGATGAGGACCCAGGCGAAGGCCATGAGGAGCAGGGCGATCGGGATGGCGAAGATCATCCACTGCAGGAACGAACACTGACCGATGGTCTCGCCGGTGGCGGGATCGATCTTGGAGAGCGCACCGAGGACGATGGCGTTGGGCGGTGTGCCGATCGGGGTGCCCATCCCGCCGATGTTGGCGGCGAAGGGAACGCCGAGCGCCAGGCCGACCCGAAATTTGTCGTCGGGGGCGAGGGTGGCGATGATGGGCAGCACGACCGCCATGATGGTGGCGGTGGTGGCGGTGTTGCTCATCCACATCGAGAGCACGCCGGTGATGAGCATCAGGCCGAGCAGCACGCGTGACGGTTTCGTGCCGAAGGGCTTGAGCATGATGGCGGCGAGGTTCTTGTCGACGCCGAAGCGGGCGGCGCCGAAGGCGAGGAAGAATCCGCCGAGGAAGAGGATGAGCACCTTGCTGGCGAGGGTGTTGAAGAAGGTCGTGTAGGCCGGGGCGGTCATGCCCTCGGGGAAGGCGGCCATGCCCCAGGCCCAGCTCAACTGACCGGCCACGTCGCTGAGGAACAGGACGAGCAGCAGGATGACCGAGGCCGAGGTGGCGAACAGCGGGATGGCCTCGCTGACCCACAGGATCACGGCCAGCAGGAAGATCGAGAGCAGGCGGTGTCCGGCTTCCGAAAGTCCAGGAATCTCCAGGAAGAAGGGGATCAGAAACGCGACGAGCGCGAGGAGGAGGGAAAGGTTTTTTCCGGTGGCGAGTCGCTTGATGGCGTGCATGACGCCTCCGGTTGAAAACCACACCCGCGAAAATTCGCAATAGCGGAAGAGGATGCGCGGAGTTTATGGGAACCGCAGGCCGTTCGGGTCGCCGGACTCAGTCGAAAGCCGCCAGGATCGCGTCGAGTTCGTCGTCCCGGAGGACGCCGGCGACGAAGTGGCCGGCGGCGGAGCGGAGGAGCTTGGCTTCGTCGGGGTCCGAAGTCAGAAGCATGACGCAGGTGCGTCCGATTGCGGCGAAGGTGTTGCCGTTGTTGAAGCAAAACGGCGCCTGCCGATGGCACGACTTGAGAAGCATCAGCGCTTCCCGGAACGTCATTTCGTCTTCGTGAACTCCAGACCACTCATCGCGGCATCCATCATGGCCGTCACTCGTTGGACCGTGAAAGGATCGGGTTGCCTCGCAGATTTGCGAATTGAGTTCGGTAACCTTTTCCCAGCTGAAGGATGCCAGCCAGGGAGCGATGCGGTCACCGATTGGCATGATCCTTCAAGAGCGATTCAAGATAGGCGCGATCCTTCTCCATCCCCTCGACCCCCGCGCTCTTGTAACTGCCCTGTCCGGTCGGCCCCAGCACCGGCTCACGGGCGAACCGGTCTGAGATTTCCAGGGCATCCTTCAGTGCGAGTGCAAAGAGATCGTCCTTGCTCAGAGCTTCCCGGTTGTCGGCTTCACCAGACATGAACCCACTATGACCTTGATCAGGCCGTTTTGCAAGGAGACCTACTCGCCCATGCCCGAGGCCCAGGCGGGCTGGCCGTTGCGGATCTCGTAGGCCATGACCCGCGCCTCCTCCAAGCCGGTGGCGCAGTTGAAGAGTTGCACCGTGGCGGGGCCGTGGTTGCCCCGCGACTTCACCACGATCTTCCTTTGTCCGTCGATGAAGCGCACGGTTTCCACCTTCGGCATGGCGGTCTGGCACACGGCGACGGTCTGGCCGCTCCGCCGGAGCGCGACGTTGCCGACGCCCTTCACCGGCGTGAGCGCCCCGCCGGCCACCGGTCCGGTGCCGGTCTGTTTTGCCAGGGTGTACCCGGCCTGATAGCCGCGATTGAAGGCCTCCGTCTGGGTGGCGGGGAAGGTGCCGTAGTGGCGGCTGGGTTGGCGCGACTTGTCGCCGGCGCCGTCGGCTTTGCCCTGCTGCATGCCGAGATCGTAGGTTCCCCGGTGAGGTCCCTTGTAGGGTTGATGCCCGGGCGGCAGGCCGGTCGCCGTGGAGCCGGAGGTCATGCCGCCGTCGTCGATGGGAGTGCAGTGGGAAAGGACGAGCGGCAGGGCGAGGAGAATCAGCGGACGGAGGTTCATGGCAGTGAATCGACGGGCCGCAGCATCCCCCATTCCACCCTGGACTCCAATCCTGTTTTCACCGGTCGAGAAAGGTCCCGGTGAGGCGATCGCCGGGTGACGGTCGCTTCAGGACTTCGGCATCCATGTCCGAAAAGTGGTGGGCCGAGTCGATCTGCATTCGGGTGAGGGTGCGGACGAGTTGGATGGCGATCACCGAGAGCGCCACGTTGATCCCGCTGCTGGAGGTCCAGACGATGGTGATCAGGTGATCGTTCCAATGGCTGGCGGGTCCGGTCTGGGGACGCGAAGTGAGCTGGTCGCCCATGGATGACAGCAGCCACAGCGTCCACCAGAATGGCAGGAGGTATCCCGGGGCGGCCTGGCCGGTGGTCGAGGCCCGGAAGATCTCCCGCATCGCGACGAAAGGCTTCCAGAAGTTGGCGATGGGAATGAAGTACCATCCGACACACCAACCGGGCGTGGTGCTGATCACTTCGTGGTAGCGCCGGCCGCCGTGGTTCGCCGCATGCCTTTTGAGTTGGTGGAAAAGCCAGGCGTTCTTCCCGCTTCGGACGATCCACACGCCGAAGACGACGAAGGTGGCGAGGACCGTCCAGGAGATGCGTTCGACTCCGAGAACGATCGTGTCGAGGGTTTCGGATGAGGTCGCCGCGACCGAGAAGCTGTAGAGGAGGTTGACGACCAGCCAGAAGGCCTGAAGCGCCGCGTAGAAGAGCAGGAGCCCGACGACCCAGCGGGAGAGGATGCGGTTGTCCCGGTAGGCGCCGTAGGGTCCCGGGGGAAGCGAGACGGGCCCGGAACGCTCGATGAGTGGATTGGCATCCGGCGTGTCGTAGGGATTGACCGATTCACCCGCCATGGCGGGGGCAACTTCTCCCGGCAGCACGCGGGAAGGGAAGCATGTTCTGACGGCTTGGAGTTTCTCCTGCATTGGCAAGCGGGCGATGGGCACGCAGAATGTCCATTGATGGAAGAGCCGCGGATGCCGTCGCTACAGCTGGCCAAGCTTCAACGGAAGCTGGACGAAACCGCAGCAAGACAGGCGGAAGAGATTGCCGGGCTGCGGGAGGAGATCCGGCTGCTTGAGAAGGCACTGGGGCCGAAGCCGCCACCCCTGCCGCAGCCGGAGTCGGCCGGTGAGGCGGAGCCGAAGAAGCCCGTGGCGAATCCGGTCGTGCAGGAGGAGGTGCCTCCGCGCTCCTTCAAGGAGTCGCCGACGCCGCCGGATCGCTACCCGAAACCGGCGCGCACCCGTGACCTGCCGCCTCCCGAGAAGCCGCCGGCCGCCAAGCCCGCCGTCGATCGCGGCAGGCTGGAGATGGATCTGGGCCGGGTGTGGCTGGTTCGCATCGGCGTCGTGTTGCTGGTGACCGGTCTGGTGCTTCTCGGCAACTACGCCTACCGCAACTGGATCCGTGACCTGCCGGCGATCGCGCGCCTCGGCTTCCTGGTGCTGTCGGCCCTGGCCATCGCCGGAGCCGGCTGGTGGTGCACGCGGCAGGAGAAGCTGCGTGCTTTCGGCGAGGTGGTTCTGGCGGGTGGCATGGCGTTCTTCTACTGGTGCGCGTATGCCGCCCATCATGTCGAGCGCCTGCGGGTTCTCGATTCCGTGGTTGCGGGGACCCTGGCCCTGCTGGGCGCGGCGGCGGCGATTGTCGTGGTGTCGGTGGTGAGGAACGCCCGGACGACGGCGGTGATGGGACTACTGCTTGCGTCGTACTCGACGATGCTGCAGCCGATGTCCGCCCTCACCGCCACTTCGAACGTGCTGCTGGCCGCCACGGGCGTGACGCTGGTCGCGCTCAAGCGCTGGCGCGGACCGGGCTTCGCGTCGATGCTGGGTGCCTACGGTGCCTTTCTGTTCTGGCAGCTCACCGGGGCGGTGGGCTCCGGCAGTGCGGCCTCGGCGCTGGGATTCGTCGGGGTGATCTGGGCGGTGTTTGCGGTGCCGACGCTTGGCGCGATGCAGGGCCTCGATGGCCGGGGCCGGGCCTGGTGGACCGGCTTGAACAACGGCGCGGGCTTCGGGCTTTTTGCGCTCCTCTGGTGGCAGGCCGGGTGGGAGGCGTTCTGGGGCGTGGCGGCGGTCTGGGGAACGGTCTGGCTGGCCCTCGGGGCGTGGGGGCGGCGGCGCTCGGCGTCTTCCGAAACCTATCTGGTCCAGGGCCTGCTCGCGCTGTCGCTGGCCCTGGTGCTCAAGCTGGAAGGCTATCATCTCGGTTTCGGCCTGGCCCTCGAGTCGCTGGTGCTGGCCGGGGCCTTCCGTCGCTTCCGCAAGTGGCCGGAGCTGGTGTTTTCGGTGCTGGCGATGATCGGGGCCACCGGTTGGGTGGTCGTGCGCCCCGATCTCCCGGTCTGGAGCGTGGCGGTCGTGGCGGCGCTGCCGGCGGGCGCCTCCTTCGTCCTGCGCCGCAGTGGCGCGACGGGTGAGTTGGCGAAGGCCGGACGACTGGCCGCCGGCCTGGGCGTGGTCTGCGCGGCGGCGGCGGGCCTGGTCTGGTGCTCGCGCCTGCCGGTCGACTGGCGACCGCTGATGGCCGCCCTGGCGGCCGGCCTGCTCGGCTGGCGGGTGATCGGGCGGGAGGCGCGCCGGCGGATGCCCGAGGTTTTTGGTGCGGGCCTGGTGATGGCCCTGGCGGGCCTGGTTTTCCTGCTGGACGGGCGGCCCGCCGCCTGGAGCCTGTGGCTGGTCGCCGGCCTTTTCGGAGCCGCGGCGTGGCTTTGGGAGCGGCATGGGGATCCGGCGACGGCGGAGGATCGCGATGATTGGAGGCTGACAGCCTCGGTCGCCGTCTGGCTGCACGCGGTCGGCGCCGTGATCGCCCTGGGTGTCTGGCTGGTGGATCTCGATCCGGGGTCGCTGCGGTTCTGGATCCGCCTTGGCTTTGCCCTCGGCCTGCCGGTGCTGGCCTGGAGGGTCCTGGGCTGCCCCCGCCTGCGGGCGGCTTCGGTCGCGCTACTAGGTTTGCCGTTGATGGATGTGATCGACGGGACGGGTCCTGCGTGGGTCGCCCTGGCGGTGCCGCTGGCGGCCTGGGCGGTGTGGGTCCTTTGCGGGATCCACGAATCGTTCACCCGTCCGGGAGCCGGGGTGCATGCGGTGCTTTCGCGCTCGGCGGGCGCGCTCGGATGGATGCTGGCGTGGCACGCGATCGCCCCGGAGATCTGGGGCGACATCATCGCGCTCTCGGTCCTCGCGGGCTGGTGGATCTGGCGGAGTTGGCTGTCGGCCGTCAAGCCCCTCGAACTGGCGGCATGGGGCCTGGTCGCCGCGACGATGTTCCTCGCAAACCTGCCCCTGATCGACGCGCAGGGGATTCCCTCCGGCTGGGGTGTGTCCGCGACCCTGGTGGCGGCGGTCTTCATTCGACGGCGTGGGACCTGGCCACGGGCAGGCATGGCGCTGGGTTGGTCGGCGGTGCTGGTGCCGACACTGTGGGCGGGTCTCTGGCTGCTCCAGCATTACAGCCTCGCGTCGCTGACCATTCTGCTGACCCTGCTCGGCTTCGCCTGGGTGACGGTGGGTTTGTGGCGGGGTGATGCCGCGGTGCGGATGGGTGGCTTCGCCCTGCTGCTGGTCTCGCTGGTGAAGCTCTTCGTTCACGATGTCTGGCGCTTCGACACCTTCACCCGGGTCGCCGCCTTCCTGGCACTGGGGGTGGCGCTGGTCGTGCTCGGATTCTTCTACAACCGCTTCGCCGAACTGCTGAAGCGGTTGGTTTCCGACGATTCGGAGAAGGGCGGGTAGCGAAGAGCAGCCCGCCGATTGCATCGTCGACGCTCCCTTCCGGGGTTTGTCAGGGCGGGATGGGGGGCGTATGGATGGCGGCGATGAAGCGCGGCGCGACGCAGCAGGAGAAGCCGAAGGTGCCGGTGAACGGACCGGTGCTGGCGGTGATGGTGCTGGTGTCGGGCTTCGCCGGCCTGGTCTATCAGGTGCTTTGGATGAAGCAGCTCGGCCTGCTCTTCGGCAACACGGCGCAGGCGGCGGCGGTCACGCTGGCGGCCTTCTTTGCCGGGCTGGGTGCGGGCAGCGCGTGGTGGGGCCGGCGGGTCGGGCGCAGCGGGCGTCCGCTGCGCCTGTACGCGTGGCTGGAATTTGGTATCGCGGTCACCGCCCTGGTCTATTTCGGCGTGCTGTGGATTTTCTATGCGGTCTACCCGGCGATCGAGGGCGCGGTGGCGCGAGGCGGCGCGATGCTGGCGGTGAAGTTCGGGCTGGCCCTGCTGCTGGTCTTTCCGCCGGCTTTCTTCATGGGCGGCACGGTGCCGGCGATGGGGCAGGTGGCGATCCGGGATCCGCAGCGATTCGGCCGCACGGCCGCGTTTCTGTATGCGACGAACACGCTGGGCGCGGCGCTCGGGGTGGCGTGTGCGGCCTTCGTCTGGATCCCGTCGCTCGGGTATGCGGCGACCTATGGCATCGCGATGATTCTTTCGACGGCTACCGGGGTGGTGGCCTGGCTGCTCTCGCGGGAAAAACAAGAGCCGGTCGATGACGGGCGGGAGGTCGTGGGCGAGCCGGTGCCCCGGAGCGAGCGCCTGGCGCTGGTGGGCTTGTGCTTCTTTTCCGGGTTCGTGGTGCTGGCACTGGAGGTGGTGTGGACCCGGGTCTTTGCGCAGGTCCACGAGAACTCGGTGTATTCGTATGCGATCATCCTGATCGTGGTGCTGGTCGGGCTGGCCCTGGGTGCCGGGGTGAGCTCGATCGTGGCGCGGATGGTCCGGAGCCCGTGGCCCGCGCTCGGGGTGATGACCCTGACCGGCGGGGGGCTGCTCGTGCTGGGGCCGACGATCCTGATGCACGTGACGAACGGCCTGCAGCCGGTGCAGTCGATCGAGGCGTGGGGCGACTACGTCGGCGGGCTTTTCAAGACAGGCTTCCGGGGGGTCGGCCTGGTGGTGGTCGTGCTCGGGACGGTTTTTCCCTTCCTGATGAAGGTGGCCGAGCGGGAGGTGCGGGTGCCGGGCCGGATGCTCGGGCGCCTGCTGGCGATCAACACGGCCGGGGCGATCGCGGGGGCCCTGATGGGAGGTTTTGTGATGCTGCCGGCGTGGGGGATGTGGGGCACGCTGCGGGCGCTGGCCGCGATGTACCTGGGGGTGGCGCTGCTGCTGCCGCTGGGTTGGGGGAAGCTTGGGATCGGGTGCCGCGCGGCGGGGGTGGGCTTGCTGGTGCTGGCCTTCACCGTGCTCGATCCGACGGGGCTGCCGGTCATGGGCGCGCCCTCGAGGCTCAAGCCCTCGAAGACGCTGCAGGTCTGGGAAAGCAGCGGCGGAACGGTCGCGGCGGTGGAACGCCCGAACGGCCATCGCGCGATCCTGATTGATGGCGGCTACTCTCTCGGCTCGACGCAGGCCTACATCGAGCAGGCGAACCAGGCCCGGATTCCGCTCTACCTTTTCCCGGACACGGAAACGATCTGCTTCATCGGCCTGGGCACGGGGATGTCGGCCGGAGCCGCGTTGGATGAGGAGTTTCCCAAGGTGCGGCGGGTGGTGAGCTGCGAGCTGACGCCGGCGGTGGTCGAGGCGGCCAAGGCGTGGATCCCGGAGCAGTTGACCGGCGGGATTTTCGACGATCCGAGGTCGGAGATCCTGATCGAGGACGGGCGCCACTACCTGATGGCTGCGGGTGAACGCTTCGACATGATCAACGCCGATCTTTTCCTGCCCTACCGCCGCGGCGCGGGCAGCCTCTACAGCCTCGAGCACTACGAGGTGGTGGCGCAGCGCCTGAATCCCGGCGGGGTGTTCGTGCAGTGGTTGCCACTCTATCAGCTCACCGAGGACGAGTTCGGCACCATCGTGCGGACGATGCTGGAGGCCTTCGGGGAGGTGACGATGTGGCGCAACAACTTCGAGCCGGGGCAGGAGAAGGTGGCCTTGATCGGTCGTGTTGAATCCGGGCCGGTGCCGGTGCCTCCACCGGGCAAGCGCGAGGAGATGCGCCGGGCGGTGGCGGGCCTGGACTGGCGGGGGACGACTCCCGACATGCTGCGTGTCGAACCCGAGGCGATTCCCTTCATGTATGCCGGGAATCTAACGAAGGCATCGGGGCTTTTCGGCGGCTACCCGCTGAATACCGACGACCGGCCGGTGATCGAGTACCAGGCGCCCAAGGGTTTCCGCGAGGTGGCGCAGGATGACGAGGTGATCTGGTGCGTGGGTCCGAAGTTCACGGCGTGGGTAGACCGGATTTTCGAAGCCTCACCGCTGGATGAGGACCCGGTCTGGAAGGGGCATCCGGAGTCGAACCGGCACCTGGTGAAGGCCGGGGTGGCCTTTCACCGGGCGATGGTGGCCAAGGCGCTGGGGGATTTCGAGAAGACCCGGGAGGCGTGGCAGGCCTTCCAGCGCGAGTGGGCGACGGGCGCGCGGTAGCGAGAGGACCGCCGATCTCCGAATCGGCAGCAACTCACAGGGCGGCTCTCCCCGGATTCCGCATGGTGATGCCGATTCGGAGATCGGCGGTCCCTCACTACACCGGGGCCTCGTCGAGATGGAAGGCCTCGTGGACGGCGCGGGCGGCGTCCTCGATGCGGGTCTCGTCCACGGTGACGGCGATCTTGATTTCCGAGGTCGAGATCATGCCGATGTTGATGCCGGCTTCGCCGAGGGCCTTGAACATGGTCGCCGCGACGCCCGAGTGGGTGCGCATGCCGATGCCGACGCAGGAAAGCTTGGCGATGCCGGCCTCGGTCTCGACCTTCGCCTGGTCGCTGATTTCGGCGAGCACCGGCTTGAGGGCGGCCTGGGCCCGGCCCAGGTCGTTGGCATGCATGGTGAACGAATGCCGGGCGTAGCCGTCGCTGGCGATGTTCGAGATGATCATGTCGATGTTGATCTCGGCGTCGCCAAGGGCACTGAGGATGCGCGCCGACATGCCGGGTTCGTCCGGGATGCCGATGATGGTGACACGGGCTTGGGAGCGCTCGATCGAGACTCCGCGGATGACGACGTTTTCCATATCGGGATGTTCTTCGAGCACCATCGTGCCCGGGTTGTCGTTGAGTGAGGATCGGACTTCGAAGACGACGCCGTATTTCTTGGCGAACTCGACCGACCGGGACTGCATCACCTTTGCCCCGGACGAGGCAAGCTCAAGCATCTCGTCGTAGGAGATCTCGGGGAGCTTGCGGGCATTCGGCACGACGCGCGGGTCGCAGGTGTAGACGCCGTCGACATCGGTGAGGATCTGGCAGACATCGGCGCCGATGGCCGAAGCGACAGCGATGGCGGTAAGGTCCGAGCCGCCGCGGCCGAGCGTGTGGATGAGGCCGTCGTTGGTGATGCCCTGGAATCCGGCGACGACCAGCGAGTTGCCGGCGTTGAGGCAGCCGAGCATGTAATCGGAGTTGATGGCATCGATGCGGCCGCGGGTGTGGGAGCCGGTGGTGCGGATGCCGGCCTGCCGGCCGGTGACGGAAAGTGCGGGCACCCCGAGTTCGTGGAGGGCCATGCTGAGCAGGGCGATCGACTGCTGCTCGCCGGTGGAAAGGAGCACGTCCATTTCGCGCTCGGCGGGGTTGTCGCCGAACTCGCGGGCCATGGCGATGAGCTTGTCGGTCACGCCGCCCATGGCGGAAACCACGGCCACCACCTGGTTGCCCTCGTCACGGGTGCGCTTGATCCTCGACGCGACATTGCGGATTCGGTCGATGGTGCCGACGGAGGATCCGCCGTATTTCTGGACGATGAGGGCCATGCCGGGGCGCGGAGTGAAGGAAACCCGGGGCGGAGAGACAAGGCTGAAGACGGAAGACTGGAAGACAAAAGACGGAAGACTTGAGATCCAGAGGCGCGATCACCGGTGCGGCGACAGATCCCCGGTTCGTCCAGCGTTTATCCTGATCCATGAATCGGAAGATCGATCGCTGCAGCTCGCTGAAATGGATGACCACTGCGGCGCTGGCCGGACTCGTTCTTGCGGCGGCGGCCGGCGAGCCCGACAGCGACCGCTGGTCGGAAAGGCACGACCGGGTCTGGCTTTCCGGCGATGTGTGGGCGAATCCGATGGAGGATTGGGTCCTGCGCGACGGCGGGGCGGAGTGTCTGAATGCCGGGGGTGGTCGCAGCGTGCATTCGCTGACCCACCAGATCACCGGCAACCGACCGTTCCGGATGGTGGTGGATGTGATCCGGGCGGAGCAGGGGAAGGATGACGGAGGAGCCGGTTTCCGCATCGGGCTGCGCAGCGAAATCAACGAGTACCGCAGCAATTGCTTCGTGACGAAAGGACTGCGGGCTGGTTGGGTTGGAGACCAACTGGTGCTCGGGCCGAAGTCGGCACCCTTGGAACTTGGAGCGGACCGGGGCCTCCTGCCGCTCGTCCTCGAAGGCAAGCCGGATGGGGACAACTGCCGACTCACCCTGACCGCGAGGTCGGTCGGCGTGGGCAAGCTGCTCGGGTCGGTCGAGCATGTCGTGCCGATGGACCAGATCCTCGGCAATGTTTCGCTCGCCCATAACCTCAAGTCCGCTTCGGCCAAGCCGGGAGGCAAGGCCGGCGCGCGCTATCGTTTCCACCGCTGGAAGATGGAGGGGGAGGCCTTCACGGTGAAACCGGAACAGCGGTTCGGGCCGATCCTGTGGGCGATGTACTCGCTGAGCGACTCGCGCTCGAACGAGGGCTTCGTGATGAAGCTGAGCGCGCTGACCGGTCCGATGGGCGCGAAGGATTCCCGGGAAGTCGAACTGATGGTGAAGAGGGGAGCTGACTGGGAAACCCTCGGCAAGGCGGAGCTCGACCCCGATGCCTGGGTGGCGACCTTTCGCATCGCGAATTGGAACGCCAAGGATGCCGTGCCCTACAAGGTGATCTACCGGGAGCAACTCCGCGATGGCGGCGAGGTGCCGCACGAGTGGTCCGGGGTCATCCGTGCCAACCCGGCCGGCCGGCCGCTGCGCATGGCGGCGATGACCTGCCAGAACGACTACGCCTTCCCCTACGCGCCGGTGGCGGAAAACGTCCGCAAGCTGGATCCCGACCTCGCTTACTTTTCAGGCGACCAGATCTACGAGTCACACGGCGGCTTCGGCATCATCCGGCGGCCTGCAGACCGCGCGATCCTCAATTACCTGAGAAAATACTATCAGTTCGGTTGGGCGTTTCGCGAGGTGATGCGTAACTGCCCGACGCTGTGCCTTCCCGACGATCACGATGTGTTCCACGGCAACCTCTGGGGTGAGGGCGGGAAGGCGATGGAGGGCGGGAACACCTCGACGATGGGCGGCTACATCGAACCGGTGCGGATGGTCAACGCGGTGCACCGCACGAGCGTTGCGCATCACCCGGACCCCCACGACCCGACGCCCGCGTTGCAGGGGATGAGTGTTTACTACGGCGAGATGGTCTATGGGGGCGTGGGCTTTGCCATCCTCGCCGACCGGCAGTGGAAGAGCGGCCCCGAGCATGTCGATACCGGCGGCGGGCGCGCCGACCACGTCAGCGATCGGGATTTCGACACGGCAAAGCTCGACAAGCCCGGCCTGGTGCTGCTCGGCGAACGGCAGGAGAAGTTTCTCGAATCCTGGGCGAAGGATTGGCGCGGGCACGAACTCAAGGCGGTGCTGAGCCAGACGGTCTTCGCCAATGTGGCGACGCATCACGGCGGGCCGAACGCGTTTCTCAAGGCCGACCTCGATTCGGGCGGCTGGCCGCAGACGCCGCGCAACCGGGCGATCGACCTGATGCGTCCATCGATGGCGCTGCACATCAACGGCGACCAGCACCTGACGACGCTGGTGCAGTACGGGGTGGAAAATCAGCGCGACAGCAACTGGTCGTTCTGCACGCCGGCGATCGCCGTGGGCTATCCGCGCTGGTGGAGACCGGATGAGATGGGCATGCCGCACGAGAAACGCCCGCAGCACGGACTGGCGAACACCGGTGAGTTCATCGACGGCCTGGGCAACAAGGCCTACGTGTATGCGGTGGGAAACCCGGAGGTGGGCAAGGCCCCGAACCGCTACGACAAGGCCCACCAGAAGGGCAGCGGCTTCGGCTTCATCACCTTCGATCCGGAGAACAAGACCTACCTCATCGAGTCCTTCCGTTTTCTGGTCGACGCCACCGACGGCCAGCCCGGCAACCAGTTTTCCGGCTGGCCGGTGACGATCCACCAGGGCGAGAACCGCGGCGAGAACCGGATCAAGTAAGCAGAATCCGGGTATGGCTGCGGCATGGCCGTCCCGCTCATGAACGGTTGGGCCCGGACTGCCGTTCGGAGGTTCTTGTTTCTAACGAATGGCGGGCGTGCTTCTTCCCTTCATGACCGGGACGGTCATGCCACTGTCGGGTTTGGTCGGCATCCTTTTCGGGACGCGAGGGATTTACTCATACGACCACTTCAGCACCCAGGGATCGCCGGTCTCCTTCTGGGCGGCTTTGAGGCGGGTCTTCATCGTGGCGAGGCGCTCGGCATGGGCCGGGTCGTCGGCGAGGTTGACCGATTCCGCGGGATCCTCCCTGAGGTCGTAGAGTTCGAAGGCCGGACGGTGGATGTAGGAGTCGACACTACGTTTGCCGTAGTTTGCGTCCCCGCCCTGGCGGTACTGAGCCTGCCAGCTCGAGGCGGCCCACAGGTCGGTGGCGAAGGGGTAGGGAAGAGGAGAGGCGATGTTCCAGATCAGCTTGTAGCGCCGGTCGCGCAGCGCGCGCATCGGGTAGTACATCTGGATTTCGTGGAAGGTGTGGGACGCGAGATGTTCGTCCCATCCCGCCGAATCGCTTGTGCCGATCAGCCCGAGCCACGAGCGGCCGTGGTAGCGCTTGAACTTTGGCCCGGCGTTCTCGCCGTGGCCGACGGGACCGACGGGCACGAGCGTCTTCGGACCGCCGGTTCTCGCATTGTAGCCACCGGCGGCGTCAAGCAGCGACGGGGTGATGTCGGCGTGGGAGATCAGCGCGTCGTTGGCGACGCCGGTTTTCGCCGCGCCGGGCAGCTTGACCACGAAGGGCACGTGGAGCCCGGCTTCATAGACCGTGGTTTTCGCCCCGGGGAAGGCCATGCCGTGGTCGGCGGTGAAAACGATCATCGTGTTGTCGTAGTGGCCGGTCTCCTTGAGCGCCGCGACCAGTGCCCCGAGGGCGCGGTCGGTGCGGGTGCAGCTCTGGTAGTACTGGGCGATCTCGCGGCGGCACTCGATGGTGTCGGGCAGCCACTCGGGAACCGGCACCCCGGCGGGATCGTAGGCGACCTCCGGAGTTTCTCCGTATTGCTTGCCGGGTTGCGGATTGCCGAAACGATTGGGCTTCAGTGTTTCCGGCGCGGACTCGACCACGGCGCCGCTGCGGTGGGGATCGTGGGTCCAGAAGGTGAGAAAGAACGGGGCGTCCGACTTTTCCTCGAACAGCGGCCTGCATGACTCGACCCATGCCGGGCTGTTGTGGCCTCCCCCCTTTTCCCGGAGGAAGCGGTCGTAGGCATACACCGACTCGGGGGCGACGTGGTACTTGCCGATGTGGGCGGTGCGGTAGCCGAGGGCCTTGAGTTGGTTCGGCAGGCTGATCGCCGTGCAGTTCCGGAAGGTTTCGAACTTGTGGTAGTTGTGGGTGTGGCCGTACTGGCCGTTGGCGTGGTTGTGGAGGCCGGTGAGGATGACCGAGCGGCTGGCCGAGCAGGAGGCCGTGGTGGCGTAGGCGTGGGTGAAGCGCGTCCCCTCCGCGGCGAGCTGGTCGAGGTGCGGGGTTTGGATCAGCGGCGAGCCGTAGCAACCGGCGATCGGGCTCTGGTCGTCGGTGACGAACAGGATGATGTTGGGCCGGCCGAGGCAGGCCGAGAACAGCGCCAGCGTGAGTGGGAAGAAGTATCGCAGGGTCATCAGCGTGGGAACGGGCTCCGCCATTCCTACGCGACCGCGCCGTGGATCTCCAAAACAATCGCGTCAGTCGCCCAGGCTTGGCTTGTGAACGGCGTTGGGCGGGAGGGTGGCTTCCACCCTGCGACCGTCGACATCGAGGGTGACGGTCGTGGCCTTCGGGGCGATGCCGATGAGCTTCAGGACTTTCCCGTCGAGATCGGTGACGACCCGGGTGCCGGCGGTGCAGGCAAAGAGGAGGCGATCGCCCGCAAAACCTTCGAAACGACCGTCCTTGCATTGCAGGCGGTAGTTTCTTTCGCCCCAGGTCTGGGTGTAGGTGAAGTCGTGACCGGAGGCGTCGACCGCGGACCACCAGACCTCTCCGGCGGCGACGTCGAGGTGGATGCCGTGCAGGCGCGTCAGGTATTCCAGCGCGGCGAGGATCATCGGGCCGTAGCCGTCCTTCTTCTGGCCGGAGGCCTTGCCGGTCTTCGGATCGAGTTGCTGGGCGAACTTGAAGTCGTTGCGGATCAGGACGGGCAGCAGCTTCCTGCCGAGCCGGGTGACCTCGGCATGGCGGCCGTAGTTTTCCAACGCACCGATGGTGCGCTGATAAGTGAGTCCCTGCGGCTGGCCGCTCCAGTTGTTGCCGGGAGCGTTCTTGAAGAGCGGCTCGTCGATCGCGATCGAGACCAAGGGGACGGGAGTCCAGAACGCCTCGGGGTTCAACAGGTGCTCGTCGACGAAGGCATCGGCCATCTCCTGCGTGAAGATGCCGTACCACATGCAGCGCAGGTTGTTGTGGATCAGCTCCGGCAGGCGCTTGCCTTCGCGGTCGAGGTCGAAGCAGGCGCTTCGTTCAGGCACCCAGAGTCCGTCGATGAGTCGCTGGCGCACTTCCTCGGCCCGTTGCCGCCACCGGGTTTCCTCTCCATTTTCCAACTCGGCGGCAATCTTCGCGAGCGTGGCCCGGGCGCTGTAGCTGTAGGCCATCACGTCCATCGAGGCGAAGGGCACGCGGACCTCATCGCCGGTCGGACCGGGACCACCGCGGAACCAGTAGCGTTTGAGGTGCTCGGGGTTTGAAGGGTCCGGAACGCCTTCCGCTCCGGGAGGTTTTTCGAAGGGCCAGCGACTGGGTGCCCAGCGGCTTTCGAGCCGGGTGGAGTTGTCCTCGCCGGTGTCCCAGACACACCAGGTTTCGAGCAGCCCGTCGCCGTTCGAATCGCGGGTGCGCCACAGCCAGGCATCGAATCCGGCGAGGGCTTCGTGGAGCTTCTGCAGGTAGCCGCGGTCCCTGCCGATCCAGTGGTACATCTTCCATGCCGGCTCGGGAAAACAGAAGCCCTGGATCATCTCGAAGTCGGCGAGCAGGTCGGCCTCGGGCATCCAGATGTGGCCTTCCGGCGGCTCGTGGTCCCAGCCCTTTTCCCGGGCGGTCGCGCCGGAGACGACCATGCCCGGCAGCCGGCCGTCATCGCGTTGGGCGAGCATGAAGATCAACTGGTTGTTGAGGGCGATGCGCAGGTCGCGCTTGGCGAACATCTCGCCGCCCATGGGCTGGGTTTCGAGCCAGGCGTTCGGGTAGCCGCCGCCTTCGACAAGCACCTTCATCGACGGAGTGAAGGGGACGATGTTTTCCCGGATGCGGGCTTCGGCCGTGTCGTGGAGGCGCTGCAGCGCCGGGTCGCTCGATTGAAAGGTGGCTGCCGTTTCGATCTCGAAGGGGAAGGGCGGGCCACCCTCTTCCGATCGGAGGAAGGGGACGCCCAGGCCGATGGCGATCAGGAGTGCAGAGAATCGGTGAATCACTTCGGGAGAATTGAACACCTTAGCGACTTCCAGACCATGGCAATTCTTCAGTCCGCCCGTGGGATGAGGGGTGCTTCCCACGGTTGAGCGGGTGACTGATGTACGTAGTTCCCCCTTCAGGGGGTGAAGCTGTTAGGTCCTTGGCTCCGGCAATGGCGCTTCCCTTGGCTTTGAAGACCCCCTGAAGGGGGAACTACGTACATCACTGGCGGGCCGTTGGGTCGAATCGAGGCCTTCAGTCCCGGGGGTCGATCCACCAGACCTGGTTGAAGCCATTGGCGTTTTCCCAGAGGTGGACCGGGGCGTCGTCATCGTAGCGGTTGCCGGACACGTCGAGCAGGCGTCCCGAGGCGGTGTTGACGATGCGGTAGTAGCTGCCGGCCACGTGGTCGAAGCGCCAACGCTGGGCCGGTTCGCCGCGGTCGGCTTCGACCTGGAGCGCCGCGCCGTTCTCTTCACCGGCCGCGGCAAGCACCTTGCCGTCGATCCGGATTTTCCAGCCATGCTCGCCGTCGGGTTCCAGCGTCCATGCCTGGCCGTCGCTACCGGGGGCGCGCTGGATCAGCGCGGCCCCGTCGAGGGTGAGGCCCCGGTCGCTGTGCTTGGCACGGAGGAGCACGGGCACGCCCGCCGGAGGGGTGCCGGCGTTGCCCGTGGGCAGGCTTGGCGGGTCATCGGCCGGGTGGATTTCCAGGGCCGCGCCACCGCCGGCGCGGAGGTCGAGTTCCAGTTCACCACCGCCGGTGAGGTCGATCGCCTCGATCCGCATCGCGTGCGGGTTGCTTCGGTAGTCCGCGTCGGCGGCATCCGCATAGAGGATCGCCTTGTAGGCCTTTCCCGACTCGAGGAAATCGAGGGGAACGGTCAAAGTACGAGGGTTATCGTCGTTGACGGCACCGACATACCAGCGGGAGGCCTGACGCCGGGCGGTGACGATGTAGTCGCCGATTTCGGCCAGAGGCACCCGCGTCTCGTCCCACCGGCCGACCGGTACCCGTCGGATGAACTCGGCGGCGGGCTCGCCTTGGTAGCATTGGTAGTGGTCGGCGGCCATCTGGAGGGGACTCCAGATCGTGATGAAGAGCGCGAGCTGGTTGGCGCGGGTGGCGAAGGGCTTGTCGGGCTGGAAGTTGGTGTCGAAAAGGCCGGGTGTGTAGTCCATCGGCCCGCCGAGCATGCGGGTGAAGGGCAGGATGGTCGTATGGCGGGGAGGGTTGCCGACGAAGAAATTGAACTCGCCGCCGCGGGCGCCCTCGCGGGCGACGAAATTCGGCCAGGTGCGCTCGATCCCGGTCCCCTTGATGGGTTCGTGCGCGCTGATCATGATCTTGTATTTCGCCGCCAGCTCGACGTTCCGCTGGTAGTGGCGGACCATGTACTGGCCGTGGTGATGCTCGCGGCCCGGTGGCGTGTCGGTGTAGACGGGCTCGTCGCCGGTGACGTAGCCCGTCTTGACCGTGTCGATCCCGAGCTTGTGGTAGAAGTGGAAGGCGGCCTCGACCTGCTTCTCGTAGTTCGGGATGTCGCCGCCGGTCTCGTGGTGGCCGACGAGTCTCACGCCTTTCTCCCGGCCGTAGCGGGCGACCTCGAGGATGTCGAAATCCTCGGTGGGGTTGGTGAATTCCATGTTCCGCCACCCCGGGATGCCGCCGGACCAGCCCTCGCACCAGCCTTCGACGAGCAGGCCGTCGATTCCCATCTCGGCGCAGGCGTCGATGTAACGCTTGGCGCGTTCGGTGGTGGCGCCGTGCATGTCGGGATTGTCGTGGTCCCAGGTCCACATGTTGGTGATCATGCCCCACCAGATGCCCATGAACTTCGAGGGGCGGATCCAGGAGGTGTCGTCGATGGCACAGGGGTCGTTGAGGTTGAGGATGAGCGAGGACTCGACGAGGCCGCCCGGTCGGTCGGTGAGCTGGATGGTGCGCCACGGCGAGCGCATCGGCGTGCGGCCCTTGACCTTGATGTCGGAGCCGAACCACGGGACCAGATCCGCCTCGAAGGAGAGATTGGCGGCGGGGTCCGGGCTCTTCAGTTTCATGCCGGCCCAGTCGGTGAGGTCGGCTTCGTAAATGCTGACGTAGGTTCCGCGAGGGGTCCGGAAGGTGGCGGGCGTTTGCATCCCCTCGGGAGCGGCCCGGGAGAGCTTGGTCTCGTTGTAGTCGCGCTCGTAGGTGTCGGGAAGGTCTTCGCACCACCAGGCATCGCCATCGGCCGTGAAATGGAAGCCGGTCACCTCGTCGGTGATCTCGAAGTCGGTGAGATTCGGTTGTTCCGGCAGGATGTAACGGAAGGCAACCCCGTCGTCGTAGGCGCGGAACACCAGGTCGAGCAGACGCCGTGTGGTCGATGTCTCCTCGAGCCGGATCGCCAGTTCCTCACCGTGATTGTGGATCTTGTCCTTCTCTCCCCACACCGGCGTCCAGGTTTCATCGATGGTGGAGCGCTTCGTTTTGACCACGCGGAAGGGACCGGTCAGGGGTGGGCGCTGGTTGAAAACGAAGCCGAGGGGTGACGGTGAAATGACGGGTTCCCCGCCCCGGATCACCGAGTACTCGGGCATGCCGTTGGCCAGCGAAAAGGTGATCCGGTTCCTGCCGTCGGGTGAGGCCAGTTCGTGCTCGTCGGTCCGTTGGAGGATCCGCCACTGGGCACTCCACCAGTCGTCGCGGGGTTCGCCGCCGGCCTCCAGGGTGCCGGTGCGGTTCTCGTAGTGGACGAGTCCGCGGTCGCGCGAGCGCAGCCGGAACCAGCCGTCGCCGGCATCCTCGCGCTCGAAGGTGGCGGCCGCTTCGGGCTCCACGGCGGCGGGACCATTGCCGCTGAAGCCGAGGGCCTTGCCGCTGGAAACGTGGCGGAGCCGGATCGCGCCGTTCGGGCCGATGACTTCCCACTCGGACTCGCGCCAGTCGGTGCCGCAGGCCGTGGGCAACCCTCCGGAGCCGAGGTAGCGGACGCCGTCGAGGGGGAAGCGGCCGCGGATTTCGACTGGATCGGCGAGAGCCTGGGCGATGGTGAGCGATGACAGCACGAGGAGGAGATATTTCATGGGTCTGAACGCAAATGGCGGCGCCGGCGTTTCGGATTACCGGGCCGTGCGGCGATAAAAAACCCGGCAGCACCACAGCGCCGCCGGGTTTTTCAAATGTCGTGGCCCATCAGGGGGCGTCTTCGACCCGGTAGAAGGCGCGGGTGCCGGCGGGCAACTCGACCTCGAGGGTGGCGGTGGAAGTGGTGGGAGTGAACTCCCCGTCGGTTGCCGGGGATCCATTGAAGGTCACGGCACCCCCCGGCGTGCCGAAGCTGGAGAGATTACCGGACTCGGTCAGCAGATAGGTCGAGTTGGGCGTCAGGCCGCTGACTTGGAGTTGCAGTTTGTTGCCGGGAATCAGCGCGACGGAGTCGATCTTCATTTCACCGGTGGGCTCGACCACGCTGATGGTGAACGATTGATCGCCCGGGATCCCGGTGGAGGGATTGGCAACAGCATCGAAATCGACCAAGGCGGGGTTGCCCAGGTTCCCCGTTCCGGCCGGCAGTCCGCCGAGCACCTGATTCGAGAGGAAGTCGTGGTTGTTGTTGATGATCATCGCCATCACCCGGATTTCGGTGGTGGGTGAGCCGAGATCGGCCAGATCGATGCAGAGCTCGAGGCCGGTGGTCACGGCGAGGGCATCGGCCTCCACCGCCGGTCCGTTTCCTCCGGTCACGCCTCCCGTGTTGGAGTTGTCGTAGCCGACCCGGATCGGGAATGCATTCACGCCGGTGCCGGTCGATCCGTATCCGGTCGTGCCGAAGGAGAGGATGTCTTCGTAGGAACTGAAGTTCCCTCCCTGGAGATCGATGATATCGAGGTCGAACTTGCCGAGTCCGCGGCGAACGATGAGGTGGTAGTCTGCCGTGAACCCCGTCTCGAAGAACATGTCGTTCAGTGAGTTGGTGCCATCCACGAAACCGGATTCGTGTCCTGCATCTGCCACCGCCGCATACTGACTCTGACCTCCGCTCTTCGAGTCGAAGAAGATCTCCAGCTTGTTGAAGTTGTCCTCCAGATTGCCGGTGAGCATCAGGTAGAGATTGCCGCCCTGCACCCGTGCGTAGGCGGCATTGAGCTCGTTGGTATTGTCTCCGAACTCGGTGTTGATGCTCTGCACCGCGACGTGGGTGCCGTAGGCGTCACCACCGTCCCTCACGCCATTGACCTGGACGAGTCCCTTGGCACCCGAGTTGTCACCCGCAACGTTCGGATCCGTGCCCTGGAAGAACTCGAAACCGTCGTTCTCGCCATCGTTGTCAGAATCGGGAGCGTTGGGATTCGAGCCTGCAGAGACGCCCGCCACGAACGTGCTGCTGCCGTCCTCCTCGCCGTCTTCCAGGGTGTCGTCGTCGGTGTCCCTGTCGCAGGGATCGGTGCCGGTATTCGAGCTATCGACGAAGACTCCGGTGTTGGTTTCGACGTTGTCATCGAGTGTGTCTCCATCCGTGTCGCGATCCAGAGGGTTGGTGCCGCGAACCTGCTCGTCGCTGTTGATCAGCGTGTCGAGGTCGTTGTTCCCGCCGGCCGAGAGCACTGTCAGATCACCGGGGGAAAAGAGTTCTTCCCAGCTGTCGCGGAGTCCGTCGGCTCCACCCCCATCATTGTCGGTCGGCGTGATCGCATCGAGTTCGTCCCAGGTGGTCGTCACCGCAAGGTTGTCCCAGTAGCTGCGGCCGCCGGAGGCGATGCGGATGCCGGTGGCGACCGCGTTGGCGGCCGTCACGAAGTCGGCGGTGGCATCCGGCGCGGGAGCGCTGGCGGTGGAGGTGTCGGGATCGACCCAGATGGCGATGCTCGGGATGCCCGAGGTGTCGAGTCGGGCGACGATGGTGTTCGGTTGGCGATCGACGGGGATATCGCCGGTGAAGGCCGCGCCGGCTTCGCCGGTGACTTCGACGCCGAAGTTGCGGTCACCGCCGTTGAGGGCATCGAGGACTCCGGCGAAGGCGACTTCAGTGGTGCCATTGACGAAGGACACGCCGGAGAAGGTGGCACCGGAAAGCCGGGTGAGGTCGATCTTCACGAAGACCTCCTTCGCGTCGGCACCGATCGTGTTTTCCACCACACCGAGAGCGGCGCCGCCGGTGAAGGGGCCATTGAACTGGCGGATCGCATTGCTGCCCTCGGTGAACAGGCGGCCGCAGATGATCTGGGTGCCGAAGCTGGTCGTCCAGGGAGCGACGGCCCCGGTGTGGCCGAGGAAGGGGTCATTCGTGAGGTTGTTATCGAAGTCGAAGACGCGGGTTTCGAAGCCGGTGGCGCCGTTGATGCCGCCGTTGGCGTAGTCGAAGAAGTCGAAGCCGATCATGTCGGTGGCCCCGCCGGCAGGGGTCGAGGGGTCGTTCGCAAAACCTGTGAGTGAGATTTCGGTGGCGTCATTGACTCCGTCGCTGTCCGAGTCGGCGAGATTCGGGTTGGTGCCGAGGGTGCCGTTCTTGAAGGCCTCGAAGAGATCGCCCAGGAAGTCGCCGTCGGTGTCGGTGTTGTTGGGGTTGGTGCCAGTGTCGTTGACGTTGTTGAATGTGCCCGAACTGTTCTCTGCGCTGTTGGGCAGGCCGTCGCTGTCGTCGTCGGCCGCCGCGTTGACCGACACGGTGAGGGTCTGGATGCCGCCAATCGTTTCGAAGTTCACTCCACTCGGGGCGCCGGGGTTGCCGCCCGACGGCAGCGCACCCAGAACGCAGTCGGAGATGAAGTCCGAGCCGCCGTTGGTGACAAAGGCGAGGAGCTTCACGTCATTGACTCCCACCGGCACGCCGAGGGTCCCGAGGTTCAGCGCGATCTCGGGGCCATTGACGGCATCGGTCTGAGGCGACGGAAGAGCGGTCCAAACGGTGCCGAAGTCGGCGATGATGGGAACGTTCGTGGCGATCGGTGACGGATCGCCGAAGGAGTTGCCCGCGTAGTCGCGAACGCCGGTGACGAGGTCGTAGGTATTGAAGAACGCCCCGGTGCTGTCGCCGTTTCCGAAGATGCGGACGGCGTAGTCCGCTTCGAAACCCGCCTCGAAGGTCAGGCCGCCCATGTTGTTGATGGAAAATTCCTCGCCGCCACTGGTGATGGTGTTGCCGGCGATGGCATTGATGCCGCCGGGCTTCGAGTCGATGAAGAGGATCATCGCATTGTCCTTCACGAGTCCGCCGAGCAGCAAGTGGAGGTTGTTGGCCTCCTGAACCGCCTTGATGTTGGCCAGGATGTTGTCGGTGCCAAAACCGGAGTTGGTCTGCGAGTCGAGCTGCACGTATCCCTCGGTTCCGTCGTCGGTGCCATCGATGACGGGCGCGGCGGAGACGGTGGTCGCGAGGCCGAGGGCCAGCGCGGAAATGGCGAGCCGCGAACGGCCCGCGGAGGCGGGTTTGGATTTCATGGGTTGGATGCGTTGACGATTCCGAGGCGGTCCGTGGTGCGGACCGGCCTATCTCGAAATGGCTTTCGGGAGGCGATGGGTTTACCGAAATCTCGTTCAGGGCTGGGGGGCACCGATCGGGCGTCGGCGCTCAGCACGCTGAGGCACAGGTTGCGCAGGGCGATGTCGCCGCCAGTCGTTACGGGATTTTCTCCAGCATGATTCTCCCGAATCGGGCCTTGGGAGCGGGGCCGGCGGGGTCGGTGACCTCGAAACAATCGAGGGGAGGATCCGGCAGCCGGGTCGCCGGGAGCCAGGGGGAGGAGGTCCAATCCAGATCATCGCTGAATTGGGCTTGGGTGACTAGTTGGGGGTCGTCCAGATGCCGGCATCCCACGGTCAGGCCGGTGACAGGGGAGAGCCGATGATAGATGGCGAAGTTCATCAACTCGTCGAAGGGACCGAGGCCGAGCGCGTAGTGCATGTAATTCGGCATTCCGTCGCCGTTCGGGTCGGCCTCGTCGCCCCAGATGGCCGCCTCTTCGACCGGGTCCGAGAGATCGGAATCCGGGAATTTGGCCTTCCGCCATTGATCGATGTCGCCGCGCTCGATCGCCAGTACCGCGGTGCGTTCGAAGGAATGGGAGGTCGTCATGACCCGCAAGCGCAGGAAGAACCGGTTCTTCAGCGCGAGATCCAGCGCTTTGGTGCAGGTCAGGACGAGGAGCCCGGCGGTTTCATGGATTTCGAAGAGCGCGTTGTCCGAATCGCCTTCGCCGTAGACGAATTCGTAGCTTGCGGCCGCCCCTTCGAACTCTCCCGACAGCGTGGCGACGACCGTTCCTTCGGCCAGCACGCTGCCAACCATGCCGTCGAAGGTTTCCGGGCGTAGCCCGATGTCCGGGCGGGCGGAGGTCACCTGGATGGTGCTCTCGGTCGTCCCACCCAGAGCGTCCCGGACGAGAACCCCCACGGTGAGTTGGTAGGCGTCGGAGGGATCTCCCGGTGGCAGGAATCCGGTCCAGCTACCGGATGAATTCCAGAAGTTGAGGAAAGTCGTGCTGCCATCCGTCGCCCGGCTGAAAAAGCGGTAGTCGAGGGGAAGATGGCCATCGGCGTCGGTCCAATCCGGCGCGTCGAGATCCACGAGCGTGACCTCGGAGTAGGAGCTTTCCGGGAGTGCCTGCAGTGTGCCGCCTGCGGGAGGCTGATTGAAGGTCCCCCAGTTTCCGGTCAGGACGGCAGTCGACGTGGAGGGAGCCGAGGTTCCGGCTGCGTTGCGCAGGTTGCCTTCGGCCCGCACCCAGATCCATGTTGCCCCGATGAATGGGGTGGCGAGACCCGGATCCATGATCGTGATCACGAGGCGGTCGGGCTGGGTCCAAACGCCTGTATAGTTCGCGCCCAGCGACTCGGTGGACTGGAGCAGTTGGTCGAGATCCGCTTTCGAACCGACATCGGGTTCGTTGGTCGGCACATCGAAGCTGAGGGTGATGACATCGCCCCCGCTGAAGACGGCGTCCCCGTTGTCGGGGTCGGAAGCCACACCGTTCAGCAGCGCCGGTCCCGAGATCAGGGTGGTGAACGTTTCGATCGCGGCAGGGCCGGTCCCGACGGAGTTCTGGGCCTTTACCTCGACGCGGTAGTCGGTGGCGGGGAACAGGGTGTCGACCGGGATGCTGGCGTCGAAGGTCGTCCAGAATTGAGGAATGCCGGTGGAAACTTCCTCGAGCAGCACAAGATAGGAGAGGATGGGTGCACCGCCCGAGTCGGCGGGTGGATCCCAGGTCAGGAGGCAGGAGGTGGCGTTGAGGTCGTTGACTTTCAGGTTCAGGGGCGCGGATGGTGCCTCCGCACCCATGGCACCGGACCATCCGACCATCATGGCGAAGATGAACTCCAGACTGCCTGAAAACGGCCTTTTCGGCAACGGCAGCCCCGCGCCCGGGCCCTTGGAGGGGGTCGGGGTTGCGGGAGATGAAGGAGCCGCTTTCATCCTTCCGGCGGATGATTCTTTTGAATCATAGCCGCAGGTTCCGTCTGGGGACAAGCGTGAAGACTGGCCACGCGCATTCTCGCGCGCGGGCCATGAGCGCGGCGGAGTGCTGCTCAGGGCTGCGCGGCGACCGAGCGGGCGTCGGCGCTCAGCACGCTGAGGCGGAGATTTCGCAGGGCGATGTCGCCGCGGACCTCGACCCCGGGGCCGTCGCCGGCGGCCGAGGCGGGCTTGCCGGCATCCACGGCGGCATCGGCCTGCGAGCCGTTGGCGATGCGGATGCGGTCGAACTGGAGGCCGGGTTCGATCCACTCGGATGCCAGGGCCGGGCCGGAGGTGTCGGTGCCTTCGAAAAGCTGGGCGAGGCCGGTGCGGTAGTCGTAGCGCAGGGTGACGGTCGACTTCCCGTGGAGCAGCGGGCAGGCGTTGCGTGCCGAGTAGCCGGCGGGATGCAGCGCCCAGCCTTCGGCAAGGCCGCAGGGATCGCCGACGAAGATCCGCTCCTGGTCGCCGGTGTAGAGGCTGACGCCGGCCCAGCCGGGCGAGTGGAAGCGCGAGGTGGCGGGATCTTCGGTTTCCAGCGTGAGAAGCAGGACGTGGGAGAGATCATCGAGCACCGGAATCTCCAGCGGAGCGAAGGCGGTGTGGCGGACGTTGCCGGAAGTGTCGAGGATGCCGTTCTCGATCAGCGGACCGCCGTATTCGATCTTCCACGGCCCGGCGCCGGTGTCGGGCATTTTGCCGGAAAGGGGTGTGAGGTTGGGCTCGTCGAAGTTGTCGGCGAAGATCGTCACGGCTTTCGGAAATCCGGTGGTGAAGGCCGTGGCGGTGTCGGCGGTTAGCAGCGTCTCACCATCCCAGCGGGCGGAGTGGCCCGCGGAGAGCCCGGCGGTCTTGCCGTCGGGCGTGAGCACGGAGAGTTCCCCGGAGAGGACGTGCAGCTCGGCTTGATTGGTGGCGATGACACCGAATTCACCGGGGCCGGATTGGATCTCGAAGGTGTCGGTCATGCAGGCGATCGGGCCGTTGGCCGTCGATTCGAACCAGGCGCGGCCTTCGTGGAGCCGGAAACGATCGGGTTCGACCATCTCCAGGGTGCCGGGTCCCTCGAAGTAGGCACGGCCGCCATGTTGCAATGCGACCGAGGCCGAGCCGTGCTCGAGTTCGAGGCGCGAGCCGACGCGCAGGACCCGGTCTCCGGAGTCGCCCCGGGCGTGGATCACGCGGCCGTGGGACTCGGGGCCGAACTCGATGAGGCACTCGGGCTGTTTTTTCAGCGCGACGGGCAGGACCGCCACCAGGCCGGCAAGGCAGGCGGCGATGGCACCCCAGGAAACGAAGCGGGCCGGCTTGCGGCGGATGGGCGTGACGTTCGACGCGGTATCACCGAATTTCTCTCCGAGCAGCCCGTCCATCCGGCTGTAGCTCAGGTAGAGCCGGCGCAGTTCGGGCTCGCGCAGCAGGCGGGCCTCCAGGGCGGCGAAGCGCCGGGCATCGAGCTTGTGGTCGAGGGCGTCCTGGATGAGTTGCTCGTCGTCGCGAAGGCTCATGCGTGCAGGTGTTCGAGTTGGTTGTCGAGGCAGCGGCGGAGGCTGGCGCGGATCTTGAAAAGGCGGGCCTTGAGGGTGCCCGAGCTGCGGTCCAGCTCCCTGGCGTAGTCGTCGAGGGTCACGCTCTCGCAGTAGCGCTTCCGGACCAGTTCCCGGTCGTGGTCGCGGAGCTTCGACAGGCAGACCTCCAGCGCCCGGAAGGCCTCGTCCTGATCGAAGGGTTCATCTTCCTCGATCTCCTGGGCGAAGACCTCGGCCAGCTCGTCGCTGAAGACCAGCCAGCCGTTGCGCTTGAGCTTCTTGCGCTGGTCCATCACGTGGTTGCGGGCGATGGCGAAGGCCCAGGCCTTGAAGTTGGTGCCCAGCTCGAAGTGGTCCTTCTTCTTCCAGAGGGTGATGTTGGTCTGCTGGAGGATGTCCGAAGCGCCCGAAAATCCGGGCATCAGCGACCGGATGTAGGCCAGCACCGGCCCCTGGTGGGCGGTCAGCAAGGCCACGAATTCCTGGTCGTGTTCGGCATCGGTCACCTCTGGGAAATGGTCGTTCACACTCGAGAGTTTATGCAGGTTTGTCGAAAAGCCAGCGCTTCGCTCCGGACATCAGGCCATCCGGGCCCGGGAGTCTCGATGCTTGCGGTGCTCAGGCACTCGCCCAGTCCCAGGCCTCGTGCTCCTCGGCTTCGGAGAAGGCGCGGATCTCCATCGAAAAGGGATTGGGCAGCGATGCCAGGCGCCGGGTCCAGTGGCGGTTTCCGACCAGTGCCATGCGGCGAATGTCACCGACGTGCTTGAGCCCGAATTTCAGATCGGTCATCACCGCACCGAAATCGACGCCTCCGAGGTCCTCAAGATCGATCAGGAAGGACACGGGTTTGTGCTCGGTGATGATGCCTTCCATCCACTCCGCCAGCTCCCGGTAGGGGCCGGTGTGGACGGTGCCGTGGACGTAGATCCAGATCAGCTTGCGGTCGGGGAACCAGCCGCGCCGGATGGCGGAAAGGTCGGGCTCGGACACCTTGGAAAGCCAGGCCAGCGCGGCTTCGCTTTCCCCGGTGTCGAAGCGCCGGAATTCGGCGTGGTGGAAGTGGCGGGCGAGCTTCGGCAGGGCGGCGAGGAAGGCGCTGTCGGAGACGATCGCCACCCGCGGGATCATGCGGTGGTGGTCGCGGATGAAGCGCAGGTGGGAGCACATCCCCGCCAAGTCCTTCCAGCCGGGGAAGGACGCAGCTTCGATCATCAGGCCCCTGAGCTCGTGGTCAGCAGCGAGATGGGAATCGACCTTTTCTCGGACGATATCGACATCCTCGGCCGAGATTGGACCCGAGGGCCGCAGCACCAGGATGCCCGTGGGGAGAATTTTGGATTCAACCATAGCGACCGATTGTGGTGGCCGCCCGACGGCAAATCACGTCTTTTTCTCCCGGTTGAGCTGCAGGCGCACCTGGGTTAGCATCCCTGCAAGGATGGGCCACGGAGGGTTTGAGATGAGCGGGCTTTTGGTTTCGCTGGCGATCGCTCTCGGGTTGGGGCTGCTGATCGGCCTGCAGCGCGAGTGGGTCCAGAAGCCGATGGCGGGCATCCGGACCTTCCCGCTGGTGGCGCTGCTCGGCGGGCTGAGCGCGGCCATCGCCGAGGCCCATGGCGGCTGGGTCATCGCGGCGGCCCTGCTCGGCTGCGTGGCGTTGATGATTTTCGCGAACGTTCCGGGCGCCGGGGATGCCCGGGAGGAAGGCCCGGGGCTGACCACCGAGTTTGCCCTGCTCGTGACTTTCGCGGTCGGGGTGGCGGTGGCGATGGGCTACCGGCTCGAGGCGACCGTCTGCGCCGGGATCGTGATGGTGCTTCTGCAAGGGAAGTCCCAGTTGCACGGCTGGGTCGGGCGGTTTGGCGAAGGCGAGCTGCGGGAGATTTCGCGGCTGGTGCTGCTCGGACTGGTGATCCTGCCGCTGCTGCCGAACCGGGAGATGGGCTACCTCGGCGTGATCAACCCCTTCAAGATCTGGCTGATGGTGGTGCTGATCGTCGGCATCAGCCTGGCGGCCTATCTCGCCTCGAAATTCATCGGCGGCCGCAAGGGGGCGGTGCTTTCCGGCGTGCTGGGGGGGCTGATTTCCAGTACGGCGACCACCGCCGGCATGGCGCGCCGGAGCAAGTCGGCTCCGGAGAGTTCGCGGGTCTGCGCGCTGGTGGTGATGATTGCCACGGCGATCGTCTTCGTGCGGGTGATGGCCGAGATCTGGATCGCCGGTGGAGAGGCCGGGCGCCCGATGCTGCCGCCCTTTGCAGCGATGTTGGGCTGGGCGGTGGTGGTGGCGTGGGTTCTGGGCCGTTTCGTCAAGGTCCGCGAAAGCGCCGAAGACGATCGCGAGGCGCCGTCGGAGTTCAAGGCGGCGGTGGTCTTCGCCCTGCTTTATGTCGGCGTGCTGCTCGGGGTGGCCTATGCCAAGGAGCATCTCGGTGACGCCGGACTCTACGCCGTGGCGGCGATTTCGGGGCTCACCGACATGGATGCGATCACGCTTTCCACCGCCGAACTGGTCGGCAAGGGCCACATCGGCACCGGCCAGGGCTGGCGGGTGATCCTGCTCGGCGGCCTGGCCAACCTCGTCTTCAAGGCCGGCATGGTCGCGGTGCTGGCCCACCGCTCGATGCTGTGGCCGGTGCTCGCCGCCTTCGGCGCCACCGCGGCCGGGGCCACCGCACTGTGGATCTGGTGGCCGGGGTGAGGGAAGCGCCCCGTGGTCGATCCCATGATCGAGATGGCCAAACGCGTGCGTAGTCGCTCTACTCACCGCAGAGAACCATGAAAAAGACGATCCTCTTCCTGTTTGCTCTCGCCACGGCCCTCGCTCCCGCCGCCGAGAAGCCGCTCAAGCTGATGCTGATCACCGGCGGCTGCTGCCACGACTACGGGGTCCAGAAAGACCTGATCAAGGTCGGCATCGAGGCGCGGTTGAATGCCGTGGTGACCCAGGTCCACACCGACGACAAGTCGACCAAGCCGCCGTTGCCGATCCTGGGCGATCCCGAGTATGCCAAGGACTATGACCTGGTGATCCACGACCAGTGCGCGGCCGGGATCGGCGATGTGAAGCTGATCGAGGACGTGCTCAAGCCGCACGTCGACGGGTTGCCGGCGGTCGCGCTGCACTGCGCGATGCACAGCTTCCGTTTCGGGAATTTCAAGCAGCCGCTCGAGGTGGGCGCCGAGAATGGCAAGTGGTTCGAGTTCCTCGGGCTGCAGTCGAGCGGTCACGGGCCGAGGAAGCCGCTGGACATCTACTACGTCGACAAGGAGCACCCGATTTCCAAGGGCCTGCCGGACTGGACCACCGGCGACGAGGAGCTCTACAACAACATCATGGTACACGAGGGCACCCATGCGCTGGCCAAGGCCAAGCAGGGCAAGAACGAGGCGGTGGTGACCTGGACCAATCTCTACGGCCCGAAGAAAGCCCGCGTGTTCTGCACCACCATTGGCCACTTCAATGAAACGGTGGCGGACGACCGCTACCTCGACCTCGTGGCCCGCGGCATCCTGTGGGGTGTGGGCAAGCTGAACGACGACGGCACACCGGCGGCGGGATACGGCGCGGAGTAAGTTGTGGCCGCGAGGGCCAGGGATGGAGCGCGGACTTTGGTCCGCTCGCCCGCCTGGAGATCCTGTCGATGCGGATTGAAGTCCGCGCTCCCTGTCGAGATCAACGCCGGGCCTCGGCCAAACGTCGGTCGAGCCGGTCGTTCAGGGTCTTTTCAATCTCCGCAACTTCCGGACGTCCCGCGAGATTGGTGAACTGCTGCGGATCCTTTTCCATGTCGTAGAGCATGGTGCCGCCTCCTTCTCCCTTCCGCCCGGCGTGGCGCGTCAGGGCCCATTTCCCGGTGCGGAGCGCGAAGTTCCGGCCGGCCTGGATCAGGGCGCCCTCGCGAACCGCGGGCCCGGCCGGATCCTTGAGGAGTGGAACCAGGCTGCAGCCCTGGATCACCGGGGGTGGCGTGAGTCCGGCGCGTTCGGCGAGGGTCGGGTAGAGGTCGAGCGACTCGACGATGCGGGCGCAGCGCCCGCCCTTCGTCCCGAGCCCGGGGTCGGCGATGATGAGCGGGACGCGCCCGCCTTCCTCCATCACACTCATCTTCTGCCACATCGTGTGCTCGCCGAGGTGGTAGCCGTGGTCGGAAAGGAAGACGACGATGGTGTCGTCGGCGAGTTCGAGGCGCTCAAGCTCGTCGAGCAGGCGGCCGACCTGCTCGTCGACGTGGGTGATGCAGGCGTAGTAGGCGCGCAGGACCTTGCGCTGGTTTTCCTCGGTGAGCTTGTAGCGCCGGGCATTGGTGCCGTGTTTGGCGGCGTTGGGCATGTCGTCGAGGTCGTCCTCGGGGACCTCGGGAAGCTTCATGTTGTCGGCTTCATAGCCCTCGAAGGACTGTGCCGGTGCAACCAGCGGGACGTGGGGACGGACGAAGCCGACCGCGAGGAAGAAGGGTTGTTCGGATTTTGCCCGCTCGCGCAGCAACCGGATCGCCTCGTCGGCGGCGAGGGCGTCGGCCAATTCGGCGGTCTCGTCGGCTTCGACGGCAAGGAAGTCGCTGCCCTGGTGGTTGCCGGGAATCAGGAACCGCCCGCCCTTGCCCTCGACCTTTTTCCAGCGTTCGCGCTGGGCGGGGATCTGCGGGGTCACGTCGTCGAGCATCAGGTCCTCGGCTTTGCCCGGGGCGAGGCCCTCCATCACGCTGACGTTGTAGGTGTGCATCCACGACGGGGCGTGGTCGGTGCCGGGATCGCCGGTGTAGATGTGGCCGGGCACGCCCATGTGGTAGATCTTGCTCACCCGACCGGTCCAGTAGCCGGCGCGGCGGAAGAGGACGGGCAGGGTGACGGTTTGCTCGGGCAGCGGCTGGTCGTTCTTGGTCACCCCGGTGGTGATTGGATACTGCCCCGACATGATCGATGCCCGCGACGGGCCGCAGACCGAATACTGGCAGTAGGCGCGGCTGAAGGTGACCCCGCGCTTCGCCAACCGGTCGAGGTGCGGCGTGCGGCACTGCGGATGGCCGTAGCCGCTCAGCGCCGTGTTGAGGTCGTCGGCGATGAGGAAGAGGACGTTCGGCCGCGGAGAGGCCGCCACGCTGAGGCAGGTCAGGCCGAGGACGAGAAGCGGGTGGGGCATGAACGGGCGGAACGTGGGCGGGTGACGGAGTCTTTCACGACTCCGGCTCGTCGGGCGTGTCCGGGAGACCGCGGAGCCGCTCAAGGTAGGCGAGGTTCGGTTCGGGCCGGACGGGGGAGGGCGGGGTGTGGATCATGTCGTCGGCGCGGATCCGGCCGTGGCGGACCAGTTCGTCGATGAGTCCGGCCTCGGGCAGGTTCTTCCAGTATCGCTTGGGCATCTCGGTCTGCATCATCTTCGGCTTGAGCCGGGCGGGGTTGAAGGTGCTGCGGTAGTAGGTCCGCCACGCCTCTTCGAGGGCATCGGGATTATCGCAGGGGTTGCTCTGGACTCCCTCGGTGAAGCTCAGTGCCTCACCGTTCCAGTGCGCGCAGCCCTTCGGGGTGAAGATCGACCAGTCCATGTTGGCGAATCGCTTGCGGAAGAAGGGAGCGGCGGCCTCGACGATGAAATGGTCGGGCTCGAACCACGCGACGAAGCGTTCGCGGCCGTCTTCTCCTTCGCCGGTTTTCCGGAAACGGACGAAGGCGTGCATCTTGTGGATCTCCCGGCGGACGTTCTTTTCCATCGTCCGGGCGCGGGCGATGTCGGGGTTGGTGGCGACGGCGATCAGGTGGCGTTCGCCCTTCATGGTGACGCGCCAGAGGATGCGGTAGAGCAGCGCCCAGCGGCCGGGGTCGCCGTGGCAGGCGACGTTCCTGGCGAGATTGACGAAGGACCTTGGGACGGGAGGAGATTGGCTACGGTGGATTTCGTAGTTCGCGGGTTCCTCGGCGAGGCCGGAGAAGAGTCCGGGTTCCTTATCCCACAGAATGTCTTCCGGCGGAATCCGTCCGGCCAGCAGTCGCCGGGCGGCATCCCGCCATGTGGTGAACGAGGGGCCGGGGTCGACGGTGCGCATCGGAAGCGGGAAGCGGGAAGCGGGAAGCGGGAAGGTGTGGGGGCGCGCGTCTTGGGTTGTTTCAGCAGAACAGCTCCAGTTGCTCCGGTTTCGGGGCGAAGCGGGCGAGGAGGCGGTCACTGTCGAGTTCGGTGGCGGGTGGTCGATGGTCGGCCGTGATGAGAAAGGGCCTGACTTTCGGCAGCGAGACCCTGAGCCGGGCGAGATCGGCGAGGCGGATGGGCGCGAAGCGGCGGATCGAAAGCAGGCGGTCGACATTGCGCGGGCCGAGGCCGGGGACGCGCAGCAGGTCCTCGCGGGAGGCGGTGCGGAGGTCGAGCGGGAAGCGGTGGCGGTTGCGCAGGGCCCAGGCGAGCTTGGGATCGAGGTGGAGGTCGAGATTGGGTTGCTCGGGAGTGAGGATCTCACGGCGGTCGAAGCCGTAGAACCGCATCAACCAGTCGGACTGGTAGAGACGGTGTTCGCGGAGCAGCGGAGCCGGCTTCACCGGCAGGATGGCCGAGGGTTCGGGAATGGGGCTGAAGGCCGAGTAGTACACCCGGCGCAGGCGGTAGGAGCCATACAACTCCTCCGAGCGGGCAAGGAAGTCGGCATCGGTGGAGGCGTCGGCGCCGACGATCACCTGGGTGCTTTGGCCGGTCGCGTGGCGGAGCTTTCGATCGCCTCCCCGTCTGCGGTCGGCCGCATCGTCAAGCCTGAGCCGGATCCGTCCCATGGCCTCCTTGGTGCGGGCGAGATTCTTCTCCGGCGCGAGCCGGTCGAGGCTTTCCTGCTTCGGCAGCTCGAGGTTGATGCTGATCCGGTCGGCGTGGCGGGCGGCCTCCTCGATGATTTCCGGGGATGCCTCGGGGATGGTCTTGAGGTGGATGTAGCCGCGGAAATCGTGTTCCTCGCGCAGCGAGCGGGCGACGGCGACGAGCTGCTCCATCGTGTGGTCGGCACTGCGGATGATGCCGGAGCTGAGGAACAGTCCCTCGATGTAGTTGCGCTTGTAGAAGTCGAGCGTGAGCTTGACGACCTCCGCGGGGGTGAAGGCGGCGCGGCGGACGTTCGAGGATCTACGGTTGATGCAGTAGTGGCAATCGTAGAGGCAGCGGTTGGTCAGGAGGACCTTGAGCAGTGAGATGCAGCGTCCGTCCGGCGCGTAGCTGTGGCAAATTCCCGCACCCCCGGCCGAGCCGACTCCCTTGCTGTTGCGCGAGTCCCGGCGGTTGGCCCCCGAGCTGGCGCAGGAGGCGTCGTATTTCGCCGCGTCGGCGAGGATGGCAAGCTTTTCCTGAAGGTTCATAGTGTTCACATGAACCATATCAGCGAGGTGCCGTCGGGCAATGGATGTTAGCCCGGATTTCTCATACCGAGAATTGAGGGCGGTTGGAGTTTTGGTGTAAGTTGTTGGTGTTCAAATCAATGACTCACACACAAAACCCAACC
>NZ_JBISBU010000047.1:0-40669 GCF_044385805.1 Haloferula sp. A504 | reverse complement strand
GCCTTCGACCACTACCGCGACCACCGCCAAAAATCAGTGAACACCATCAATATGGCACAACCCATCCAATCATAGCCTGCCAAGCAAACGCCCTAACTTCGGCCTACTCAACCTTTTCCGGCAGCAAACTGATTTCGGTCGAGCCCGCATCATCGGGCAGTTCGGGTTCCTCGAAGTCCACCGGCGGACCGAACAGCCAGAAGCGGCGCTGGCGCTGCTTTTCCTGGTAGGCCAGGGCCATTTCCTGGCCGCTTTTCAGCTCCTTCCAGTCGTCCGGACGGGCCTCGACGACCGGCACGCCGGGCTTGAACGGGGCGGTGGCGAGGTCCGTCACCTTGTCGACACCGGCGACGGTGCCTTCCTTGATGGCGGTCATGGTGCCGCAGGAACTCAGGGCGAGAACCAAGGGAACCCAGCTGAAAATACGGAGGGACATGGGGAGGTTCAGCGAGATGAGGGAAGGAGGAACTCTCCCCTCGGACTTGGGATCGTAACTCCCTGGCGGGCGTAAAGTCAAATGGTCAGTGCCGGGATTTGAGGACCAGGAAGTTCCTCACGGGCTTGTTCCACAAGGGGCGGGTGAAGGCCGGGCCGCCCGGCAAGGCTCCGGAAGCCCAGATTTCCGACGAGCGGCCGCCGTCGAGGTTGAGGGCGGATCGGAGCCGGATTCCGCCGATCGTGGCTCCGGTGAGCGCCGTGGCGAGGTCGGCCAGCGAGCAGGCGCCGGTGCGGGCGAGAATCCAGCCGTGGCGGCCGTCGGTGGCGATGAAGGTGCGGGCGGAGGAGACCTTGGTGCCCAGCCCGGGAACGGTGCGGTCGTTTTCGACGAGGAAGGGCCCGGCCTGCAGGGCCTGGCTGCCGCCGGAGAAGCCCTGGCGACGGACGAGGGCGGGGCGATCGTTTTTCTCAACGTAAAATCCGGAGCCGAGGGACGAGGCGCGGTTGATCGAGCCGGTGGATTTGCCGGAGGCGACGACCCGTCCGAGTGGCTGGCCCTCGGGGGTGAAGAAGCCGCCGTTGACGGCGGCGAGACCGTTCAGGGCACGACCCGCGGCGCGGGCGTCGGGCCAGAGCGAGGCGGGGCCGGAGGGCTGATCGGCGACGACAAGGCGGTGACTGCGGGCGTCGAAGGTGATCGCCTGGATCGAGATGCCGGCGAGGGAGGTCTTGAGGTGGCGGGGGGTGCGGAGGGGTGTTTCGGAGGGGGCGTCCGTGGAAGCCCGGAGGACGGCGGGTTCGGTGGGGCCGGAAGGAGCAGCGGGAACCGGACGGTCCCTTTCCCCGGTGGTGCCGATTCGGAGATCGGCGGTCCCTTGCCGGGGGGCGCAGGCGCTCAGGCAGAAGGCAAGGAACAGCGCGAGGCGGATCATTCGAGGTCGAAATGGGCGTGGAAGTGCGGAAGGTAGGCGTTTGCGAAGTCAGCGACACTGACGGGGCGATCCGCCTCCTGTTCGACGCAGCTCATCGTGACGCCGTCGATGCCGCAGGGCGTGATGGCGAAAAACGGCAGCAGGCATTCGCGCGTGACGTTCATGGCGAAGCCGTGGCGGCTGATCCATTTCGAGACGCCGACGCCGATCGAGGCGAGCTTGCGGTTTTCGATCCACACGCCGGTGAGGCCCTCGCGACGGCCGGCCGCGATGCCGAAGTCGTGGCAGGTGAGGATGAGGGACTCCTCGAGCTTGCGCAGGTGTTCGTGGAGATCCTTGCCGCGCTGGCGGAGGTCGAGGATGGGATAGCCGACGAGTTGGCCGGGACCGTGGTAGGTGGCCTGGCCGCCGCGGTTGATCTCAAACACGGGGGCGGGGAGCTTTTCCGGGTCGCGCAGCGAGCTTTGGTCGCGGCGCCGACCGATGGTGTACACGGGTTCGTGCTCGAGAAGGAACAGGGTTTCCGGGCCGTGGGCATCGAGGATTTCGGCGGCGGCGCGCTCCTGGAGGTCGAGGCCTTGCTGGTAGGGGAGGGGGTTCTGGAAGCGGCGGATTTGCATGGTTTGCCGGGCGATGGACTCGGGCTCCGCGGCCCCCTGAAGGGGGAACTACGAACATCCGTGGCGGGCGGGTTAGATCGGGGTGCGGCCGAGGGCTTTGGCTTTGAGGGGGTCGGAGGCCTGGAGGTGGGCGAGGCCGATGGCGAGCGCGTCGGCGGCGTCGTGCGGCGGAGTTTCGGCAAGGCCGAGCAGGGCGCGGATCATGAAGGCGACCTGGGCCTTGTCGGCGTTCCCGCGGCCGACGACGGCCTGCTTCACCTTCTTGGGCGCATATTCGTAGATGGGAAGTCCGGCATCGGCGGCGGCGATGAGCGCGGCGGCGCGGGCGGCACCCATGCTGATCGCCGTCCGGTGCGACTGGACGTAGATGATGCCCTCCACGGCGACCTCATCGGGTTCATGCGTCTTGATGACGTTGGCGAGGTGGGCGCGCACCGCGGCCAAGGCGGCGGACTGCGGAAGTCGCTGGGGAATTTGGATGACCTCGTAGGCGATGACCCTGGCCTCGCGGAAATCGCCTTCGACCACCGCGTAGCCGGTGTTGCGGATGGCCGGGTCGATGGAGAGGACGCGCACGGGCGAAGTTCCAAGTGAGAAGTTCCAAGTGCCAAGCCGTCGGGCCTGCGGCTCCGGACGGCCTGGAGTCCGCGCTCCGGCCGTTCAGCGGCGACGCTTCTTGCCGCCACCCTTGCGCTTCTTGCGGACGGGACGCGGGTCGTCGTCGAGCAGCGCGGTGTAGAGGTAGTCGAAGTTCTCGAGCTTGCGGCGCGGGATGGTCTTGTCGACGAAGACCTCGACGGACTTGGCGAAGTCGAGTTCGTCGGCGGTGAGCAGGGTGAAGGCGTCGCCGGAGGCTTCCGCGCGGCCGGTGCGCCCGATGCGGTGGACGTAGTCCTCGGCATTCTCCGGCACCCGGTAGTTGATGACGTGGGAGACGTCCGAGATGTCGATGCCGCGGGCGGCGACGTCGGTCGCGACGAGAACCTCGTACTTGCCTTCCTTGAAGCCGGCGAGCGCCTTCATGCGGTCGGCCTGCGCGATGTCCGAGTGCATGGCGATGACCTTCGGGTGGCCCTTTTCGGCGAGCATCCGGCAGACCTGGTCGGCCTCCTTGCGGGTGCGGGTGAAGATCATCACCGAGTGGTAGTCGGTCTGGTCGAGCAGGGCGATGAGCAGCTCGTCGCGCTGGTCCATGGAGACCGGGTAGAAGGCGTGGTTGACGCTGTCGGGCACCGAGCGGCGGGCGATTTCGACCTCGATCGGGTCGGTGAGGCACCACTGGGCGAAGGTCTGGATGGCCGGCGGCATGGTGGCCGAGAAGAACAGGGTCTGGCGTCCGTCCCAGGGGCAGAGGTTCACGATCTTGCGCACCTGCGGGAGGAAGCCCATGTCGAGCATGCGGTCGACCTCGTCGAGGATGAGCGTCTGGATCTCGCCGAAGCGCATCGTGCCGCGGAAGAAGTGGTCGACGAGGCGGCCGGGGGTGGCGACGACGATGTCGGCCTTCTCGAGCTGTTCGGTCTGGGTGCCGTAGCCGACGCCGCCGTAGAGGAGCGCGACGTGGGTGCCGCTGCCTTTTCCGTATTTCTCGAACTGCTCGGCGACCTGGTGGGCGAGTTCGCGGGTCGGCTCCAGAACGAGGATCTGTGGTTTGCCGAGGGGCTTGATCTTCGACAGCGTCGGCAGCGCGAAGGCGGCGGTCTTGCCGGTTCCGGTCTGCGAGGCTCCAATGACATCCCTGCCCTCGAAAATGAGGGGGATGGCCTGAGCCTGAATCGGGGTCGGGTTTTCGTAGCCCGACTCGCGGACCGCTTGGAGGACGGTCTCCGATAGACCGAGTGAATCAAATCCCATGCGCCGTGAGGCGTAGTCGCAGCCGTCGACCCGGTCAAGGGTGGTCTTGCCTGCGAAAAGACGATCAGTTGGGGATGGGTGCCGGGGGTGAGTGGATGAGCAGGCACTCTTCCAGCATCGGCTGGATCTCCTGGAGCAGCGGTTCGCCCTCGGCGAGGGGAGTCAGGTAGCGGGACTCGATGCGCTGCAGGGCGTAGTCGAGATCGACCCCGGCCAGCGAGTCCGGTCGTCCGCGGACGAGCGCCACCAGCAGGGTGTGTTCACCGGGCCGGACGAGGGCGCGGATCTTCTTGGAGAAGGGAAGTTCGCCCGGTTCGCCGTGGTCGCGCCCGGCGAGCATCGTGGCCAGCCGGCCGCTGGTGGTCTGCACTTTGCGGGCATCGGCATGGCGGGCCGGGTTGACGCTGGCGAAGGAAACGAGGGCCAGATCGCGACGGTCGAGCAGGTGGATCTCCTCGATGCGGAAGCGCCGCATCTTTTCGTCGACGGTTTCCTCGAAGCTGCGGCTGCTGAAAAGCGCGTCGAGCCGCCACATCGCCCGGTGCCAGAGATCGGGCGGGTCGAAGGGACCCCCGGTGTGTTCGGCGAGCGTCCGGCGGAAGGCGGCGCGGATGAGCGTTTCGAAATCGTCAGGGTTCGGCAGAGCGGTGGCACCGATGACGGGCCGCAGCGCCTCGGCCAGTTCGCGGTCGGTGTAGTCACGCGGGGGTGCCGGTGATCGTTGTGGCAGCGGGGCGACGTCCGGCGCGCGGTCGGGCGGCGCGGACCGGGTGGCGGTCTCGGTGGCCAGCGGGGCGCTGACCTCCGGCCGGGGGCGGGGTCGCGGGGTCGTCGCGGCGGTCACCGGGGGCATGTCGGGCAGCGGGCGGGCGCGGGCCGGGCCGCCGACGGGAACACCGAGGGGCAGGGGGGGGAGGGCCAGGGAACTCATGGGGGGAGGGCCGGGAATCAGGATGACCGGGAGGGAAAGCGGTCGGCGATCTCGCGGGCCGAGGCCGCGAGTTGTTCGAAGGCGAGGTGGATGCGCTCGGCCTCGGCCGGGGCCGACATCTCCTCGCGGACCCAGACGCGCATGCGCTCGAGTTCCTCGCGCAGTTGTCCGACGAGGCGGGTCTCGCGTTCCTGGAGCTGCTCGAAGAGCTGCCGCTGCCAGCGGTCGAAGCCGGGTCTGAGCTGGGCGTCGACCGCCTGCCGTGCCTCCTCGGCGAGGTCCTGGCGGCTGCGGGCGACGCTTTCGATCCGCCGTGCGAGCTTCTGGGTTTCTTCCTGCTGGCGGAGCCGGTCGGCATCGAAGGCATCACGCAAGGTCACGCTCGCGTCGCGGCATTCCTGGCGCAGCGATTCCAGATCCCGCGACCAGGCAGCGGCAGCCGATTCGACCGGCATCGGTTGGAGCTGGGATTCGAGGCGGTCGAGACGCCGCTCGACGGACTGCATCTGGCGACCGACGAGGATCTCGCGGATCCTCTCGACCTGTTGGGCGGGCTGGGGGGTGGGGGATGTCGGTGGCATGGGTGAATGCACACGGGGGGTGAACCCTCTTTTCATAAGGACCCGGAGAGTTCCGGAAAAGCCGAAGATGAGTGCTTCGCTTGTTCGGATGATCAGGATGGATTGACAAATTCGACGAACGGGTGAGTCGACGGGAGACAAGCGGGTGGTTCCGTGGTAAGAGCCTTCCGGGATGGCCAAGAAGGAGGACAAAGAGAAGGACGACAATGCGGTCGATCTGGAGCGCAACAAGGTGCTCCGGGACGCCTACGAGAAGACCCGCAAGAGCCTGATCGCCCGTCTCGACAACTGGGAGGACCAGCGGACCTGGGAGGAATTCTACCAGACCTACTGGCGGTTGATCTACGCGGTGGCGATCAAGGCCGGACTGCGGCCCGAGGAGGCCCACGACTGCGTGCAGGAAACGATCCTCTCGATCGCCAAGCAGTCGAAGAAGAAGCTCTACGACCCCAACCAGGGTTCCTTCAAGACCTGGCTGATGAACATGACGCGGTGGCGGATCAACGACCAGTTCCGCAAGCGCAAGAAGGACACGGCGATGGCCGGTGGCGACTGGATGGACGACCGCAAGACCGCGGTGATCGACCGTTTCGAGGATCCCAAGGGCGACCTGCTCGACCGCCTGTGGGACGTGGAGTGGAAGAAGAACCTGGCCGATGCCGCGCTGGCACGGGTCAAGGCGCAGGTTTCGCCGAAACAGTACCAGATCTTTGACTATTATGTGGTCAAACAGTGGGACGCGAAGAAAGTGCAGGAGCACCTCGGCGTGAGCATGGCTCAGGTCTATCTGGCCAAGCACCGGGTCGGGGCTGTGTTGAAGAAGGAGCTCGCCCGCCTCGAAGAGAATGCCGACGACTAGAATCCGCCCGGATCCGACCATTCCGGATCATGAGGTGCTCCGCAGGATCGGGGGCGGTGCCTACGGCGAGGTATGGTTGGCGCGGGGGGTGACCGGTGCGCTGCGGGCGGTGAAAATCCTGTGGCGCGAGGATTTCGACGATGAACGGACCTTCGAGCGGGAGTTCGAGGGCATCTTGAAATACGAGCCGCTCTCGCGCGATCACCCGGGGCTGGTCAACGTGCTCCACGTCGGGCGATGTGAGGAACCGAAGTCGTTTTACTACTACGTGATGGAGCTGGGGGATGACGTCACCACCGGCGGCGACATCAACCCGATCGAGTATGAAGCGCGGACGCTGCGGACGGATGTCCAGCGTGCCGGAGGCAAGCCGCTCGACACGGGCTTCTGCATCGAGGTCGGCCAGCTGCTCGCCGAGGGCCTGCACCACCTGCACGAGCACGGCCTCGCCCACCGGGACGTGAAGCCTTCCAACGTGATCTTCGTCAATGGCAAGGCGAAGCTGGCCGACATCGGGCTGGTCGCGGCGCGCGGCCAGCGCACGTTCGTCGGGACCGAGGGCTTCGTGCCGCCGGAGGGACCCGGCTCGGCGCGTGCCGATGTGTATTCGCTGGGCAAGGTGCTCTACGAGGTGGCCACGGGGAAGGACCGGCTGGATTTCCCCGAGCTTCCGGATTCGATTCCGTCCGGCACCGACCGCAAGCAGTGGCTGGCGCTCAACCAGATCATCTGCGAAGTCTGTGAGCCGCATGTGTCGCGGCGCTCGATCAGCAGCGCGGGCGAACTCGCCAAGGCGCTCGAACTGCTACGCCAGGGCAAGCGCCGCCGGCGCCGCAGACCGGTCGCGGGAATGCTCACCGCCTTGATCCTCGGGGGAGGGCTGGCATGGGGCGGGTGGCAGGCGGCGCATCAGGGACCTTGGGCGGAAACCCTCGGGCTGGTTCCTCCGGCGCCCCCCGCGGCGGCGCCGCTGAAGGCCTTCATCAAGGTGACCAGCAATCCCGACGGCGCCGACGTGATCGAGATCGTGGACGAGATTTCGGGTGCCGGCGAGTTGATCGGACGCACGCCCACCGAGGTGCTCGACTCGTATGTCGGGGAGGAAATCTCGCTGCGGATCCTGCGGGACGGGTATCAGCCCTACGAAGTCACGGTGAAGGTGCCCGCTTCGGCGGCCGAGGAGCCGCTCGTGGTTTCGGCCCCGCTCAAGGTTTATTCGCCGCCGGCCGCGGACGAACCCTGGAACGACCAACTCGGAGAGGATTACCGTCCGCTCGACGGGGCGCACGAGAGTGTGCGGCCGGTCGGCGAGGCGGCCTGGCTGACCTATCTGGCGGCCACCGAACGGCCGGCGAAGGTCGGGCAGATCATCGAGATCGAGGATGGGGGCCGGAAGGACAAGGTGGTGGCGACCAGCAAGGCCGAGGCGGCGGCCTACTGCGAATGGTTGGTGGAGACGGGGGTGGAGCAGGGGTATCTCACCGGCGACCACGAGGCGCTTCCCCGCTTCGTCGATGACTTCCCGAAGAACAAGCTCAATGGTGCCGCGAAGAAGGATGGCTGGAAGCCGTTCCGGGTGCTGGTACGGCGGATTCCGTACGGCCGGATCATGGTCGAAAGCCATCCGCCGGGTGCGGAATTCTACCTCGACGGTGTCAGCCAGGGATCGGGTTCGGGTCCGTTGCTCATCGAGCAGGTCCAGCCCGGGAAAATCGAGCTGATGGCTTCCCTCGAAGGCTACAAGTCCGAGACGCGGCGCATCGACCTGAAGCCCAGCGAGACGCTGGACCTGACCTTCGACCTCGAGCCGAACATGAGCGTCGTCATCACCGAGCCGTGGGAGAACTCGCTCGGCATGCAGATGGTTCCGGTGGGCGACGGCTGGATGGCCTCGATCTGGGAGACCCGCCGGGCGGATTTCCGCGAGTATGCCGAAGCGATGGGCGAGCGCATGCCGTCCCCGGCGGACTGGCCATTCGAGGCGGATGCGAACGGCGATGAACTGCATCCGGTGGTTTCCGTGTCCCGGGATGAGGCGGAGGCCTTCTGCCGGTGGCTGACCGACAAGGAACAGGACGAGGACCGGCTGACCCGCTCGTTGGAATACCGCCTGCCGACCGATGCCGAGTGGACGCAGCTTGCGGGTTCCGACGAGCTTCCGGATTTCTCTCCGGCGAAGCGCGACCGGCTGAAGCCCAAGGTGTTCTTCTGGGGCCGGGGATGGCCGCCGCCCGCGGGTGCCGGGAACCTCGGCGAGGTGCCGGGCTTTGCCGACGGCTTCGCGGCGACGGCGCCGGTCGGGAGCTTTGCGGCCAATCAGGCGGGGCTCTACGACATCTGCGGCAATGCCCAGGAGTGGGTCTCGGATCCCTACAGCAGGCTGAACCCGGACAACGGCGTGCTGCGGGGCGGCGGCTGGCGCAGCTCCCGCGACGAGAACTTGTACATCGGATCCCGCAACCCCCAGCCGCCGGATGCGACGGATCCGACCTACGGCTTCCGCGTCGTGCTTGCCAAGAAGCCGGCCGAGGTGGAGGAAGAGGATCCCGAAGAAGAAAACACCCCCGAAGAACAAGAAGATGGTCCAGATCCAGATTGATTACGAAGGCGAACTCCACTGCACCGCCACCCATGGCCCCTCGGGGTCCGTGATTTCGACGGATGCCCCGGTCGACAACAACGGGCGCGGCGAGGCCTTTTCGCCCACCGACCTGGTGGCGACGGCGCTCGGGTCCTGCATGGCGACCGTGATGGGCATTGCCGCGCAGCGCAAGGAGATCCCCGTGGAGGGGATGAAGGTCACCGTCCGCAAGCACATGTCGGCCGAGACGCCCCGGCGCATCGCCCGGTTGGAGTTGGATCTCAGCGTGCCGCTGCCCGCCGATCATCCGGAGCGGGCCTTCCTCGAGGCGACGGGCCGCGGTTGCCCGGTTCACCACAGCATTCATCCCGACATCGAGGTCGAGATGAATTGGGAGTGGACCGGTTGAGCCGGGCCTTCCCGGGAAAAGATTGAACCCGCCCCCGGCATCGTGCCGGAGACGGGTTCGTGCAGCAACCTGACGATGAAAACGGTCGGGTCGTAGATATCAGAAGCGCCAGACGAGGTCGAGGGTCAAGCGGCTCTCGATCACGCTGTTCTCCTCATCGGTGAGCGGGATCTCGTAGGCGACCCCGGTCTGGATCCGGTCGGTGATCTTCGAGCGGAAGCCGACCGCGGCGGTCACCAGGTGGCGGTTCCGGTCGGCGTTTCCGGCACCGATGTTGAAGAAGTCGCTGCCTTCGAATTCCGCAATCACCGGGACGGCCCCGCCGGCCTGGGCGTTGAAGGCGCGACGGCCGTCGCCCGCGTCGATCACCGAGAACCAGTTCAATTCGATCAGCGGAATGAACCACGGCGTCACCTCGTAGCTGGCGTGGGCGCTGAGGAAGCCGGTGGTGGCCTGTTGACCCGAGAAGGGGATGGACACCCCGGCACCGCCCGCGAACTGCCAGTCATCGATGGTCTGGACGCCGGACAGGATCAGGTTCACCGATCCGTCGCCGGCTCCCTGGAACACATCCGAGTTCCCGGTGGGAAACTCGAAGGTCAGCGAGCCGCTGAGGGCCCGGCCGGCGTCGGGGTCGAGGATGAACGCATACTTGAGTCCGCCACCCAGGTTGGCGAAGCCCGAGGTGTCGGCCAGGGTCGCGTCCGGATTGAAATCGATGTAGCCATCCTTGGTCGCGACGATCGAGAGTCGCTCGGACAGGGCATACTCGAACTGCAGGGCGTAAACCTGGACGTCGCCCCCGACCGGCAGGTTGCCGGCCGTGGTGTTCACGAAGTCGGGCAGCGCGTGGTAGGCGAAGATCGGGCGGATGTTGGTCGACGGAACCGCCAGATCGAACAAGGTGGGGTTGGTGATCGGCCGCCGCAGGTCGTAGATCCAGTCGCCGTTCGAGGGCGCGGGATCGTCGTTGATGACGGGCGACACGCCGGCCAGGGCCGGGGTTCCGATGGCGAGGGCGACAAGGGGAAGCAGGGTGCGTTTCATGGTGTTTGGTGGATTGGATTGGAACGGCTTTCGGGCCGCCGCGAAGAAAGTCCAAGAACCACCGACCCCCAATTGGAATTCCAGCGGATTTTTCCAATTAGGCGATTTGCAATGCATGAAAGAAAAGTCGTAGTTCGTCGATGTGAAGTCCGCCAGACGTAGGCCTTCCGGGTCGTCAAGGGGCAGGCGGACGGCCGGATTTTGGCACGCTGGGGGCGACAAACCGCCTTCGTTGCTTCAAAATCCACTTGCAGGCCGGGCTCCGGTGATGGAGTCTCTTTTGCGAAACGTTACAAAGTTAGGTAACTCACTAATTAAATGATTCCCGAGCAAGCTCCCTTTTCCCCCCAAGAGCGATCCGCGCTGGAGGCGCTGTTGGCCGGACTGACACCGGGCCAGCGCTTGTGGCTGGGCGGTTACTTGTCGGCCCAGGCCCCAGCGCCCGCCGCCCCGGCCGCGGGCAAGCCGGAGCCACTGACGGTGCTCTACGGCACGGAGTCGGGGAATGCCGAGAGCCTCGCCGACCTCACCGCGAAGCAGGCCAAGCGGCGTGGTTTCAAGCCATCGGTCAGGAACATGGCCGACCTTTCGCCCAAGGACCTGGCGAAGGCCGGCAAGCTGCTGGTGATCGTCAGCACCTGGGGCGATGGCGACCCGCCGGAGACGGCCACCGATTTCTACAACGGCCTGATGAACGACACGGTCGATCTCGGTGGCGTCGAATTCTCGGTGTGCGCGTTGGGCGACACCTCCTACGAGCAGTTCTGCAAGACCGGCAAGGACATCGACGAGCGCCTGGAGAAGCTGGGAGCGAGACGAGTGGCGAACCGTCAGGACTGCGACGTCGACTTCGAGGAGGACCACGCAGCCTGGCTCGACACCGTGCTCAAGGCGCTCGCACCGAAGGGGGCGGCGGCTCCGGATGCCGCCCCGGCGGTGGCGCTTCCGACGGCCTCGGCTTTCGGCAAGAAGAATCCCTTCGACTCCGAGCTGCTGGAGAGGGTGCTGCTCAACGGTGAGGGTTCGCAGAAGGAGACCTGGCACTACGAGCTTTCCCTGGAGGGCTCGGGTCTGACCTATCTTCCGGGGGACTGCCTTGCCATCGTGCCGGTCAACGCGCCGGACATGGTCGAGGGCGTGCTCAAGGCGGCGCGGCTCAAGGGGACCGAGGAGGTCGAGATCAAGGGAGCAGGGACCAAGCTGCTGGCCGATGCGCTTCGCGAAGACCTCGAGATCACCACGCTTTCCAAGGCGATCCTCAAGAAACTCCAGGCCGAAGCGGGTTCGCAAAAGCTCGGCAAGCTGCTCGCCGAGGATGCCAAGGACGCGCTGAAGGATTACCTCTGGGGCCGCTGGGTGGAGGATGCCCTGACGGATTTCGCCCCCAAGGGGCTCTCGGCACAGGCGCTGGTGGAAATCCTGCGCAAGCTGCCGCCGCGGCTCTACTCGATCGCCTCCAGCCCGCTCGCCCATCCGGACGAGGTTCACCTCACGGTGGCGTCGGTCCGCTACGAGGCCCACGGCCGGACCCGCAAGGGCGTCGCTTCGACCTTTCTCTCCGACCTGGTCGAGACCGGTCAGCCGGTGAAGGTCTACACCCACGTCAACAAGAACTTCCGCCTGCCGCATTCGGACGACACCCCGATCATCATGGTCGGCCCCGGGACCGGGATCGCCCCCTTCCGGGCCTTCATCGAGCATCGGGCCGAGACCGGTGCCAGGGGCGACTCGTGGCTGATCTTCGGCGACCAGCGGTTCACCTACGACTTCCTCTACCAGCTCGAGTGGCAGGGCCACCTCAAGAGCGGCGCGCTGGGCCGGCTCGATGTCGCCTTTTCCCGCGACCAGCCGGAGAAGGTCTACGTGCAGGACCGGATCCGCGAGAACGCCGCGGAGCTCTACACCTGGCTCGAGCGCGGTGCTCACTTCTATGTCTGCGGCGATGCCTCGCGCATGGCCCACGACGTTCACGAAGCCCTCATCGAGGCGGTCGAAACCGCCGGCGGCAAGAGCCGCCAGGAGGCCGAGGCGTACGTCGATGCGCTCAGGAAGGACAAGCGCTACCAGCGCGACGTCTACTAAGTTCCAAGTAAGAAGTTCCAAGTTCCAACAACATGTCTGACGAGAAACTATCCGCGAACGAGGGGATCAAGACCCGTTCGAACTACCTGCGCGGGACGATCGCGGAGGGTCTGCGCGACCTGTCGACCGGCTCGCTGAGCGAGGACGACCAGCAGTTGCTCAAGTTCCACGGCACCTACCAGCAGGACGACCGCGACCTGCGCGCCAACCGCCGCAAGCACAAGCTGGAGAAGGCCTATTCCTTCATGATCCGGATCCGGGTTCCGGGCGGCGTGGCCACGCCGGGCCAGTGGCTCGAGACCGACCGCATGGCGGATGAATTCGCCAACGGCACGATCAAGCTGACCACCCGCCAGGCCTTCCAGCTCCACGGCATCATCAAGTCGAACCTGAAGCGGACCATCAAGGAGATCAACGACACCGCGATGGACACGATCGCCGCCTGCGGCGACGTGAACCGCAACGTGATGTGCAACCCGAACCCCTACCTCTCGTCGGTCCACGACGAGGTGCTGCGGGCGGCCCAGGACATCTCCGATCACCTCACCCCGCAGACCAGGGCTTATCACGAGATCTGGCTCGATGGCGAGAAGGTCGAGAGCTCGAAGGAGGAGGTTGAACCGATCTACGGCAAGACCTACCTGCCGCGGAAGTTCAAGATCACCATCGCGGTGCCGCCGAGCAACGACGTCGACATCTATGCCAACGACCTGTCCTTCATCGCCATCGTCGAGGATCGCAAGCTTGTCGGCTACAACGTCGCCGTCGGTGGCGGCCTGGGCATGACCCACGGCAACGAGGCGACCTTTCCGCGGATTGCCGACGTGATCGGCTTCTGCACCCCGGACCAGGTCGTCGATGTTTCGGAGAAGGTGGTGATGGTCCAGCGCGACCACGGCGACCGGACCGACCGCAAGCATGCCCGCCTCAAGTACACGATCGAGGATCGGGGCGTGGATTGGTTCAAGGCGGAGCTGAACAAGTATCTCGGCTACGACCTGGAGCCGGTGCGCGACTTCAAGTTCGAGAACAACGGCGACCGCTACGGCTGGGTCGAGGACGAACTCGGCAACTTCCACTTCACGCTCTTCGTCGAGGGCGGACGCGTGGTCGACACGCCCGGCTATCCGATGCGGGAAGGTCTTCGTGAGATTGCCAGGGTCCATGAGGGCGACTTCCGCCTGACCGCCAACCAGAACGTGATCATCGCCAACGTCGCGGCCGAGAAGCGCTCGGAGATCGAAGCCCTGCTCGAGAAGTACGGCATGCACCAGGCCCACCAGCGCAGCTCGCTGCGGCTTTCCTCCATCGCCTGCGTCGCCCTGCCCACGTGCGGGCTGGCCCTGGCCGAGGCCGAGCGCTACCTGCCGGACGTGGTCACCGACATCGAGGAGAAGCTGGAGGAGCTGGGTCTGCGCCACGATGCGATCACGATCCGCATGACCGGCTGCCCCAACGGCTGCGGCCGCCCCTTCATCGCCGAGATCGGCTTCGTCGGCCGCGGGCCGAACCGCTACAACCTCTACCTCGGCGGGGGGCATGCCGGACAGCGGCTGAGCAAACTCTATCGCCAGGACCTGGATGCGACCGACATCCGCGCCACGCTCGATCCGATTCTGGAGCGATACGCCAAGGAGCGGAACGAGGGCGAGCACTTCGGTGACTTCGTGATCCGGGCGGGCATCGTGAACGAAACCATCCAGGGGCCGGACTTCCATCAGAACATCAAGGAAGAGGCATTGAAGAACTGACCATGGCGACTGCGACGGACATGGAGGCCGGTCTTTCGGCCGAGCTCGAGACGCTCACGGCCGGAGAACGGCTCGAGCTTCTCGCCGGGCGTTTCGGCGACCGGCTGGTCGCGTCGACGAGCTTCGGGATCCAGTCGGCGGTGATGCTCGACCTGCTCTCGCGGCACGCGCCGCAGGTGCCGGTGGTCTTCATCGACACCGGCTTCCTGTTTCCCGAAACCTACCGCTATGCCGAGGAGCTGACCGCAAGGACCGGCATCGACCTCCGGATCTACCAGCCGCTGGTTTCGGCCGCCCGCATGGAGGCGCTCCACGGGCGGATGTGGGAGCAGGGCGGGGAGTCGCTGGAGCAATACGGCATCATCACCAAGGTCGAGCCGATGAACCGCGCCCTCCGCGAGATCGGCGGCGACGTGTGGCTCAGCGGCGTCCGGCGCAGCCATTCGAGCACGCGGGTCGACCGCGCCTTCGCCGAGCGGCAGAAGCGCACCCTGAAGGTCTATCCCATCCTCGACTGGGCCGATGCGCAGGTTTCGGCCTACATGCATGATCGCGGCTTGCCACCCCACCCGCTTGCGTCCAAGGGTTACGTGACCATGGGAGACTGGCACAGCACCCGTCCCGCGGAACCCGAGTCGGGTGCCGAGGCGACCCGCTTCAACGGCGAAAAATTCGAGTGCGGCCTGCACCTCGAGTCGATGAACAACGATTTCCAGATCTAACACGAACGAACCCCGACGAAACACGAACCCCGACGAACCATGCCCATCGCAGAAAACATGGTTGCCACCATTGGCAACACCCCGCTCATCAAGCTCAACAAGGTCGGTGCGGATCTCGGTGCCGAGATCTGCGTCAAGGCCGAGTTCTTCAACCCGCTTTTCAGCGTCAAGGACCGCATCGGCAAGGCCATGATCGAGGCCGCCGAGAAGGACGGCTCGCTCAAGCCCGGCGGCCTGATCATCGAGCCGACCTCCGGCAACACCGGCATCGCGCTCGCCTTCGTCGCCCGCGCCAAGGGATACCGCTGCATCCTGACCATGCCCGAGAGCATGTCGATCGAGCGCCGCGTGCTGCTGCGCCTGCTCGGGGCCGAGATCGTCCTCACGCCCCGCGCCAAGGGCATGGGCGGAGCGATCGCCAAGGCCAAGCAGCTCATCGAGGAGAATCCGGACTCGTTCGGTCCGGGCCAGTTCGACAACCCGGCGAACCCGCAGGTTCACCGCGAGACCACCGCCGAGGAGATCTGGCGCGACACCGGGGGCGAGATTGCCGCGTTCGTCGCGGGCGTGGGCACCGGGGGCACGATCACCGGGGTTTCCGAGGTGCTCAAGCAGCGCTGCGACCTGAAGACCTTCGCCGTCGAGCCGACCGCCAGCCCGGTGATTTCCGGCGGTGATCCCGGCCCGCACATGATCCAGGGGATCGGTGCCGGCTTCATTCCCGGCAACCTCAATGTCGACATCATCGATGAGACGATCCAGGTCAGCAACGAGGATGCCTTCGCGACCGCCCAGGCGCTTGCTCAGGAGGAAGGCCTGCCCGCGGGGATCTCGACCGGCGCCAACGTCTGGGCAGCGATGCAGGTGGCGGCCCGGCCGGAGTTCGCCGGCAAGCGCATCGTCACCATCGGCTGCTCGTCCACCGAGCGCTACCTTTCCACGCCGCTCGCAGAAAGCGTGCGCGAGCAGGTCAGCCAGCTCCCGGTGGCGGAGGTCTGAAGTGGCGCAAAGGTTTGCTTTGCGAGTGATCCCCACGGCTCAGCCGTGGGGGCGAATCGGAATATCAGTCGGCGGTCGTCTCTTCGAGGCGAAGATCCTTGAGGTAGGGATTTCCTTCGAGGGGTGTCAGATCCGTCACCAGGGTGCCCCGAATGTTCAACTGCCAGAGCTCCGACAGGTCTTTCAGCGGCGTCAGGTCGGAAACTCCGGTTCCCGACAGGTGGAGAAACTGCAGATTGGACAGCCCCTCGAGTGGTGTGAGGTCGGTGACCCGGGTGTTCGTCAGGTAGAGCCTTTCGAGGTGGTCCAGCCCTGCCAGGGGAGTCAGGTCCGCCACCTTGGTGTTCGCGAGGTTGAGTTCCCAGAGCTTCGGCAACCCTTCGAGTGGCGACAGGTCCGTGACCCCGGTGTTCTGCAGGTACAGCCACCGAAGCTTGGGCAGGCCTTTCAAGGGTGACAGGTCCGTGACCTCGGTGCGCCGAATGTCCAGAAGCCATAACTCCCGCATGCTTTTCAGCGGAGACAGATCGGAAACCCCGGTTCCGGCCAGGTCGAGAAACTTCATGCCGGTCAACCCGTCGATCGGCGTGAGTTCCGTCACCGGAGTGTTCATCAGGTTGAGCCTTTCCAGATGGTCCAGTCCCCCGAGGGGCGTCAGGTCCTTCACATCGGTATCCCGAAGATTGAGGCTCATCAGTTCGGGCATGCTCGCAAGCGGCGTCAGATCCGTCACGCCGGTGCCCTGAAGCTCGAGCCAGCCGAGCTCGGGCAGTCCGACCAGAGGCTTGAGATCGCGGACTCCTCTCGCGCGCTTGAGATCGAGGGAAAACAGGCTCGGCATCCCTTCCAGGGGCGTCAGGTCGGTCACCTCCGTGCTCCGAAGATCCAGCGAGCCGAGCTTTGCCATGTCCTTCAACGGCGGCAACTCCGTCCCGGTCGCCTTGTCGAGATGGAGGGTCTCGAGGCTCGCCAGGGTGCCGAGGAAGCTCATGTCGGCCAGCGACCCCCGGAGACTCAGGATCGTCGGTTCAAGAAGGAGAATCCGGTCGATCACCGCCGCCCCGTTTCCAGGTGTGATGGGGACTGCAAGGCGGAGGCCATCCTGCCCAACGTAAAGACCCGCGTCGCATCCAAGCTCCTCGAACTCGGCCCTCCAGCGGCTCTCGCATTCCTTGACGTCCGTGGTCCACGTCTTGTCGGGAAGCCGCCACTCCGACTCGAACTCCAGTTGAAAGGCGAGGTCCCAAAGCAAAGAGGTATCATCGGGATCGGCATGACGATCGATTTCCTGGTTCAACTCCGGAACATCCCGCTTCCGGATCAGGGTATTCCGAAGCTCGGCAAGTGCGGCCTGCCGGCGTTCCGGTGATGGGTCAGCCAGTTGCGGAATCAGGGCTCGAACCCGTATCTTCCTTTCCAGCTCTTTCGTCTGCCATTCGGGTTTGCTCCTGCCGCTATTCCCTTCGGCTTCAGCACCGGTCTCCGCCCCGTCGCGCTCGCCGCATCCCATCAGCAGCAATGTCAACAGGAGTGGAAGCAGGTGTCTCAAGATCGTGGAATCGCCTTCCCATCACTACGCCTGCGGTGGAGAAATTCTCTCTGCAACCACCGAGCCGGGGTCGGTCCCGCGAGCCAGGGTCCTTGATCTTGAGCAATGGGGTGACCATATCCGGGCCTCCATCCGGCCGATCGGCCCATTTCCGGAATCGGAGAGCTCGTCGTCTTGGCCTGGTTTGCGACTTCATCGTGCAGCGGTTCGGTGAATGATCCATCGTCACGGTCGGCTGCTCGTCGACCGAGCGCTACCTGTCCACGTCCCTCGCCGAGAGCGGAGAGCGTGTGCGTGGAGGTCAGCCAGCTGCCGGTGGCGGAGATCGGATCGACTTCCGTTTTTCGTGTCTCTTACAGATTGCCTGTCCCTTTAAGTGCAAAGTTTAAAGATTGCGGCTCCGGTAGGGGCCTCCGTTTTCCTGTTGGAATGGCCAGGCGCTGGCCTGCCGACCACCTTGCAGCAGCGGGCAACTCGTTGAAATTTTGTTGAACCATCCGGGGCTTCCCGCCACTTAAGGCAGCGAATGAACCGCACCGAGGGCGGGGACCAGCCGGAGGGTCCCCAGAAGAATTCGCGCCCACCTGCGGATCCCACCGACGAGGATTTGATCGATGGGATCAACGGGGGTGACGAGCGGTCCTTCCAACTCCTCTACGACCGCCATGGTGAGTGGGTGCTCCGCATGGCGTGGCGGATCAGCGGCGACGAGCATGTCGCCCAGGATGTTGCCCAGGAGGTTTTTCGCTACTTCCTCGGCAAGTTTCCCGGCTTCGAACTGCGCTGCCGGCTGCGGACCTTTCTCTATCCGGCCATCCGCAACCTCTCGATCGGTGCCCTGCGCCGGGAACGCCGCTTCGTCGGCGGGGAATCCGGGGCACTCGTGATCGAGCGGATGCCGGCAGCGGACCCGAGGGCTTCCGAATTTCACGAGTTTCACCGGATCATCGGCAGGCTGAGCCCCGATCATCGGGAGGTGCTGCTGCTGCGCTTCGTCGATGGCATGACGCTGCCCGAGATCGCGGAGCTTACCGGCATCCCGCTGGGCACCGCCAAGTCACGCCTGCACCACGCACTCGCGGCCCTTCGTGCGGACCACGATCTCGAAAATCCCGCCGCGCCGGTGAACGAATCGGGTACGGAGGACACTTCATGGAAAGAGACGCGATGAATGCCGACCCGTCAGAACCGGATCGCCAGCCTGAGGAGAACCTTCCCCCGGAATGGTTGGAAGCGCTTCGCACGCTGCCCTCCGAGCGATGCCGCCTCTCTGCGGAGACCGAAGTGGCCATCGCCGCGATCGCAGGGGAGCGGCTGGCGGTCATCCGTCGCGGGGCGTGGCGGCGGTGCTGGCGGCCGGCCCTGGCCGCGGCCGCCTGCGTGGTTGGTTTTCTCGTTCTGTTCAACCGGCCGGATCCGGAGCCGAAGGTCACCACGGTGAAGCCCGAGGACGAGTATGCCCTGATCCTGCGCGAGGTGTCGGCGGTGTTTCCCCGGCAGGTCAAGGCGATCGTCGCGGGTGGACCGGAACTCGAGATCGATCTGGCCGATCAACCGCTTTCCGGGCCTAAGCAGGCGGTGGTGGTCGAGGTTTGCGAGGAGAAGGGCTGCAAGACGGTGATCACTTACGTCGGCCAGACATTCGAGATCGGCAGTCACCGGCTGACCGTCCGCGCGGATGAGAGCGGAGCGATCATCGTCGATAGTCCGGAGTTTGACGGGACCGCTGGGAGTCCCGAGCATCCGGCTCCGGGCCTTTTCATCAATACACGACGGATCTGATGCATGGGTTTATGCCAGGCTTTCTCGGCGTCATCGCGTGCTGCGCGGCGGCAAATGAGGTGCACCGCTTTGATGCCGACGGCCGGCATCTCCCGGCGGGATGGCCGGAGCCTCAGCCCCGGATCGTCGTGCTGGCAGAAGAGCCGCTTCGTCTTCAGTTCGAGGGAGTGCCGGCCGATTGGAAGCCGGTCGTCCATCTCCACAGGGTCACTGGCACGCGCCGCGTTCCGCTGGCGGGGGGCGAGGCAGAGGGTGCCTCATGGACATGGACTCCGCCAGCCGCTCGCGGACCCGCGCACTACGAGGTCCGCTTCGGTGGCGAACCCGAGCGGGTCGTCCACATCGAGGCCCGCGATCCCAGCTGGCTGAAGGCCACCCTCGGGATGCTGCGCAACCAGGTCGATTGGAATGCCGTGGGACTGACGGCCGACGAACGCCGCGCGCTCACCGATCACGGCCTGCGGATCGGCGGGTCTTCCGGCCGTGATATGGGTGTGACCGCTTCGCTGGAAATGACTCCCCGCCAGGGCGACGCCGCGCGTCGCCGCGTGGTCTGGGACGAACGGCATCCGAACCTCGTCGTCTGGCGTCCGGGTCCGGCCGCAGGGGACCTCGAGGTGCGTGCCCCCCGCTGGTGGATTTCCGCTGCGGCGCTGGCCACCGACGAGGGGCTGATCCGTATGCTCGATCTTTTCACCGAACCTCCCTACAACCCCTGAACGAAGATGATTGCCATCCACAGATTTCTCCGCCCCGCCGCGATGTCGATCGCCGCGGCGTTTGTCCTGCCAGTGACCTCTTCCGCCGAGGAAGAAGTCGCCCAGCCCCTGTCAGCCGCGGTCCTCGATTTTGCCGACGGTAACAACGGACTCGACGGCGTCGGTGCTTCCGTCGCCGCGCTGCTGCAGGTTCAGCTCACGGTTCACTCCGAGGCCATCCTCGTCGAGCGGGCCGAGCTCAACGAGATCCTCGGCGAGCAGGAGCTCACGCTTTCCGGTGCCGTCACCCCGGCTCAGGCCGCGAAGGTCGGCCAGCTCACCGGCGCCGAGGTCCTGGTCAGCGGGCGGGTGTTCGCCGTGCAGGACCGCATCCACGTCGTCGCCAAGGTCATCTCGGCCAGCACCAGCCGTGTCTTTGGTGCCACCGCCGCCTACGACCGCGGCAAGCCGGTCGAAGGCGCGGTTGAGAAACTCGGCGCGGACGTGGCCAAGATCCTCAACGAGAAGGCGGCCGACCTCCGCGGCGGGGCATCGATCGAGGAACGGACGCTTGCGGAAGTGAAGAAGATGTTCATCGATCAGAACACCGGAAAGGTTTACGTCCATATCCCCGAGACGATCATCCAGGCCATCGTGCCCGACCCGGCCGCACAGACCGAGATCGGCCGCACGCTGGAGGCGGCCGGTTGGGAGGTGGTCGAGGCGGAAGCCGATGCGGACCTCGTCGTCCGCGGCGAGGCCTTCGCCGAGACCGGCGTGCGTCGCGGCAACCTGTGGTTCACCCGCGCCCGGCTCGAGTTCACCGTCAAGGATGCCAAGGGCAAGGTGCTCAAGACCGACCGCATCGTCGCCGGCAATGTCGATCTCACCCAGGCCGTGTCCGCCAAGGGCGCCCTGCAGAAAACCGGCCTGCTGGCGACGCCGGTCATCGGGAAGGCGTGGACCACGGCTTCTGATGAGAAGGAGTAGCTCCCACCATATCGCCTCGATGCCACGACCCCTCGTTGCCGCGATCGTTGCCACCGGCCTTTCCACGGCCTTTGCCGCGGAGCTTCGATTCATCCCGGCCACTCCGGAGAATACGAGCCTGCCCGACGGCTCTCCGGTCGAGGAGGGGTCCTCGCATTGGAAATGGCTGCCGGACGAGGGCAACGGAGGTGTGTGGGAATTGGCGGATGATCTCGACCGCAGCGCATCGTCGCTGGTCGTGTGGATTGACGGACTCAAGCCAAAGACCGGATACGAGGTTTTCGCGTATTTCTGGGCAGATAAGCCGGGACTGAGTTCGGGTGCCGATTTTCAACCAGTCCAACTGGGCTGCAGCGTGGCGGATTTGCAGACTTTCGATGGGATTGCCGCGAGAGGCAAGGAGGGCGGAAATTCATGGATGACAAGGCCTGGTTCGGTGATCGGTGAAAGACTTGGGTATCAGGCGAGCATCCGGTTCGAGATGCCGGAGGGCTTTCGGACGACCACCGAGTCCGCGATGCTCGTCCGCGCTCGGCTCGGGTTTTCCTGGGCCGACAATCGAGGCAAATTGCCGGTCTTCGTGGCAGCGTATCCCTATCGGAACCTGCCGGGCCGTGTCTGGATTGATGGTGTGGGGGTTCGGGAACATGAGGCCGGTGAAGCAGGAAAAGGGAGGCGACGGGAAGGCACACGACTCCACCGGGCGGTGCGCACGGCCGACTGGATCACATTGCGCCGTGAACTTGCCCTTGGAGCCGAGGTCAATGCTCTTGACGAAGATGGTGTGACATCGCTGTTCCACGCCTGTGCCTCCGGGGACCGGGAAATGGTGAGCCACCTCCTTGAAGCGGGTGCCGCTCCGGACGTCCCGGGGCAGAAGTTGTCTGCGCTTTCGGCGGCCGCGATGGTACCGGATCTGGAGATCGTGGAGGAGCTGCTCGAAAACGGGGCGTCCGTGCCGCTGTCGCGCACCTTGGTCTTGAAAAGAAGCGGTACGGGGCCGAATTATGCTTCCGCACCTCAGATCGAGCATCCCGCTGCCGCCGCTATTGGAGCCGGTTCGTTGCCGGTTCTGAAGCGACTGCTTGAAGAGGCTCCGGAGCTCGATCTAGAGGCAATCTCGAATCCATACATAGTCGCGGATGCCGTCAGTTTGGGATACTGGGAACTTGCCGAGTTTCTGATCGACCGGGGGTGTGGACTTACCACCATGAACGACCGGAATTTCCCGACCATGCCGGGAGCGGTGCCTCTGATCCGGGCCGTAAGCATGGGAGGAGAGGAAGCGTTGCCGGTGGTTGCGGCGATGGAGCGGCGCGGCTTTCCCCCAGTGCTCTTCTACAAAGAGGACCCCTGGCCCGGATATGCCGGATTTGACGGTGGTCGACTGTTTCCGTGGGATGGTCTGACTGCCGCCGCATGGTCGGGGCAGCTTGAGATGGTGCGGCGGTTTCTTCCCGGTGCCGCGCCAGCGGGTCCTGTCTATCAGCATCGGCTCATGTCCCTCGCTCTCCACTCGGGAAATGAGGAAATCATCGCGCTTGTAAAGGGCCGGTTTCCCGATGTCCGTCTTCCCCGGTGGAAGCTGGAATCCGGGCAGCGGGCCGATGGAACGGTTTCTGATAAGGCCCTGCGGCTGCTACTTCCGAGAACGTCTGCGCCACCCGCACGCCTTGCATCGGAGCCCGGAAGGCGTGTGCTTGCAGTGGTCTCGTCACCGGATTCGGCAGGGCCGGGTGACGCTTTGGCGGCTTTGGCATCCGGACGCGATGGGTGGGAGGTGGTGGATCGTGAAATGGTGGAACAGACGCTGACCGAGAATCGTATCGCAGCACCCTGGCTCGATGGCCGGCATGATCTGGGTGCGCTGGGTGACCGCTTGGCGGCGGACGTCTTGATCGTGACCAGCCAGCTCCGAGGGCGTTCCTTGGGACTCTACCGCTTCGAAGTCGTGGAGGTGCGGAGCGGCTTGGTGGTGCATCGGGAGTTTTTCAATACCAAGGAACTTGAGCCCGACCAGGACTTCGCCGGATTGCTCGATCGTTCTGAGCGGGTGCTGGCGGGAGTAGAGGCGGAACAAAGGAGACAGGCGGTCACTGTGTTGTCCTTCAGCGGGTTGGGAGATCTGGCGAACTCTCGGGCACTGATCGATGAGCTTGATGCCGCAGTTCGTCGCGGGATCGATGCGACTCCGGGAATGATCTCGATGGATCGCTCCCAGACGGATCGACTGATCGAGGAAAAGAGCCTTGGGGGAGATGACTCGCTCTGGTCTGCGGCCCACTTGCTCGAAGGGGTTGTGCGCCCGACGGATGCGGGCAGGATCGAGGTTGCGCTCCGCCTTGAAAGCCTTACCGGGGAGGGAAAGGCGACGCACGACGTGGTGGTGAGTGGAGAGGCGATGATGGTCGCGGATCTCGCATTGCAGGCATGGAACGATCTGCTGGTTAAGCTTGATGCCACTCCAGATCCAAGGGTGGGGCTGGAGGCCGACCCCAAGGACACCAGGCGTGAGGCGGAACGACTTCTGCGTGAGGCGGAATGGCTATCCAACGTGATGGACGTGGAGCCCGAGGGACTGATCCAGAAAGTGGAGGCAGCAGCGGCTCTTGGGGCATCTCCGGAGCAGGTGGTGCCATTCCAGCTCGAACTGCTGGCCGATCTGGCGTGGCCCGATCGTGCGATCGCTCCCCATGCCGACTACCTGCCGATTTCTGTGCATTTGGCCGACCGCTTCGCTGCCGCCTTGCCCGAGTTGCGCAGGCTGCTCCATCATGCCGCCTACTTGTTTGATCGACACGGCGAAGACCTTTTGGCTCGGCGGGTCCGGGACCGCTCGTTGAAGGGAAGCCTCGCGGATGATCCGTTTTGGAAAGTCATCGAAAAGTTGTCCGCCGTGCGTGCGGCACTCGCGTCCTTTGATCGCCTGTTTGGCGCGAATGTTCAGCGGGACGTGGAGCTTTTTGGCAGGGAATTGGACGAGTTCACCGCGCACTACTTCAAGGTGGCGAAGCCGATCGTTGTGAAAGCGCATCCTCCGGCTTACAATCACTACAAACTTGATGTACTCGACAAATCGGTCCTTCTGCGAAACCCGGCGCTGGCGTCGGGGTTGGTTGGGATGATGCATGCGGGTGCCCCGCTCCCGGATGCCGCCGCCACCTTTGAAAAGGCATTGTGCCGCTCGGGCTCAGGAGGATATGGGGAATTCGGATGGCTCGCACCGGAAAAGCTGCTGGCCCGGAAGTTCCTTGAGAGCCTGCCTCAGTCCGATTCACCACTTGTTGCGGTCAGGACAGCGGAGGCCGGTTGCGTTCTTGCCCGACCAGCAGATCGCTCGCAGGCGCTGCGCGGCTTGATGAAGGCAAGAGCGACTGCCTTAGGCAGGAATGAAGCCAAGGATTTGGATATCGAGTTTGGGACGAAGCTGATCAAGCGGCACATTCCCTTGCTTCTGTTCAGGAGTTCGATGGGGATTCTGGGCACAAGGGAGCCACGTCATGGTGGGGCGCTGATTGCATGCGTTTTTCACCAACCGGAGAGTGCCCCTGACTTTCTCACCCGGAACGCCATGTATCTGCATGCCATCCGCAGTGTGGCTCATGTGCCCGCAGGTTCGCCGCGGATCCGGTCTGTGCCGCCCACGCGGGAAAGGACCTTGGATAATTATGCCACGATCGCAGACAGTCTGGTGAGCGCTGGCGCGATCAATGATCTGCATCACTTGATGGAAGGTGCGGCATTGTTTGAGCTTCTGACCGGGTTCGAGTTGTGCCGTGAGCTTGGATCAAAGTACTCGAATCTGTTGGATAAGTCTGTTGCGGACGAGTCATCACGCAACGCGGTCACGCCCCGCTTGCGGGTCGATCTGCGCGGCGCCGACGGGCTTCCGGGCATTGCCTGGCAGCCCATGGTCGACTCGTCCAACCCGGAGGTGCTCTGGATTCTTCACTACCCTTACGATAAGGGCCTTGTGAACCCGGGTAGCCTCTTCCGGACAGAGAATGAGCCAATCGATTTTCGCGAGATCGAGAGCTGGCCGCGCCATTTGGAGCCATGGTTGGTTGCCGTGGACTGCCAAAAGGCCGAGTTGATCCGGCCGGTCGATCTGTCTTCGGTGCCGATTCCCGCAGGTGCGAAAGGCTCTCGGACCAAAGGCTCCGTCTATCTGACACAAGAATTCGGGCAAACCAAGGAAGAGATCCTGGTCAATGTAGTGAGGGTGGATCCGAGCCAAGAGAAGGATCCTCTGGTGGCCGTGCGGATCCGCAAACGCGACGGCAGGGTGACAGCACTCCCGGCAGGCTTCACCATTTCCTCACACTCATACTGGAGATCGGGCAAGGTCAATCCTGTGACCTCGATAGACGGTTCATTCTACTTCCTGGGGCTGCAGAGCAGCCGTTTTGCATCCTCCGGACGGCGTGGGGGTTGCGTGATCTGGCGTCTCGATGCCGACGGCGAGCTTGCGCCACTGAACGTGCCCGGCCGCAAGCCGGAGCTCACACCATTCGATGCATTTGACCGAGCTCCCGCCGCTATTGTGGCTCAGGGGAATGAGCTCTTTGTTTACCACAAGCCCGAACACTGCGGATATTTTGATCCTGAGAACGGCACTTGGAGAATGCTGGAATTCGGCGACCGAAAAGAGGCAGAGAGTCATCAAAGCAGGATTTATCAGAGGCTCTACCAACAGATTGTGATGCCCATCCATGTTCTGCGCCGGGCGGATGGAAAGCCCCCGCTCAACATAAGCTACGATTCCCGAGTTCCCGGACACTTGGTTATCGAGGGCCGGGGGATCAAGGAACGCGTCCATGTTCCAGTCACCCTTGATTTGCCACAAGACTATCTTGACTCGGCAAAATTCGTCGTCCAGCAGCAGGACACTGGTGAGAGAAGTGTGCTGCCCTTCGATGGTCTTGTGGACGACTTTTTCCCCGTGCCCCTGAATCAGACTGCGAAGCATCTCGTGGTGGCGCTCAAATATGGTCGTGGATTGGGCTACTATTCCGGGGGGTGGTCTGCCAAATTCCTTCCCTTCCTCTGGTTTGTTCCCAAGGAGGAGTTATTGGACGCAGTCGATAAATTGACAGAGCCCTGAATATTCGTCATCGCAGGAGCATGAACCGAAGAACATGAAGTGGCCATCCAGTTCTCCAAGGTCGCGCTGCAAAAGACAGGCCTGCTGGCGACGTCGGTCATCCCAAGGGCGTGGCACCAGCCCGGTGACCAGGAGTGAAACGGCGGCGCTTCAGATTCCTGTTTTTCGGAAGTGCCCGTCCAACAAGCACCCCAAAGAACCCGCTTTATTCATGAGGTTCCTGCCCTTCGTCTTCTTTAGTTTGCTTTCAGGTTTGCTTCCGGCCCAGGTCCGGTTCATTCCAGCCACTCCTGAGAACACGCGCCAACTTGATGGTTCTCCGATAGCAGATGATTCATCCGTCTGGAAGTGGTTGCCTGAGGAAGGGAACGATGGCGTCTTGGAATCGGCGGGCGATCCCGAGCGCAACGCGCCGCCGCTGGTGGTTTGGGTCGATGGGCTGGAGGCGAAGGCCGACTACGAGGTCTTCGGCTACTTCTGGGCCCCGGGATTTGGAGAAGGACAGGCCAAGGGACCGCACCACTGGCCGGCGCGGTTCGGCTTGGGGCTGGCGAGCCTCACGACCTATGGCGGAGTGCATTCGGAGAGGATTCCGTGGATCATCAGTCCGGGGGCGAAGATCAGCGGGGTCCACGGCATCTCGGCAACCCTCGAGGAAAAGGATCCGCTCAAGCTGGGAGAGATAAATCTCTCGACGGCGAATGGCGGCACCCGGCTGATCCGTGCCCGGGTGGGCGTCGCGCGGACCGACGACGAAGGTCGTCTCCCGGTGTTCCTGGACGACTTTCCCGACAGTATCCACTGCGGCAAGACGTGCATCGATGGCGTGGCGGTGAGGAAGGCTGCGGAGGACAGCGTGCCATCGGCGGGGGCAGGCGGCTCGCAAGCATTGCATTTCGCGTTGCGTGTGCAGGACAGGCTGAGTGTCGAACGCGAACTGGCGGCGGGTGCGGACGTGAACGCGCTCGATGCCGATCTACTTTCGCCACTGTTTCACCCGGCAGCCGATGGCGACCAGGGGATGGTGAAGTTGCTGTTGGAGGCTGGTGCGGATCCGAATGTGGCGGGTCAGTCGGTGTTGGTGCTCACCGCAGCCGCCTCGACGGGAGATACGGCGATGATGAAGCTGCTGCTGGAGGCGGGTGCAGAGGTGCCGGAAGGACGGCTCAAGCCTGCCTCGTGGATGCCGGAGAACCTTGATCAAAGCCATCTGCATCCCGCGATCGCGGCAATCCGGATCGGCTCGCTTGCGACCCTGAAGCTCCTGCTTGAAAAGCGTCCGGACCTTGATTTCGAGGCCCTCGGGCCGGCGTATGACGAGAGCAAGCCCCGCAACAACAAGGCGACTTCCTTGTTCGTGGTGCAGGATGCGATCGCGATGGGGCACGACGAGCTTGCCGCCTTTCTCATTGATCGCGGATGCGAGTTGCGGAGCAACAAGTTCGGTGGACCGCACTCTTCGGTCGCGAGTCCCCACTTCTCGCTGCTGGCCCGTGCCATCACCGAAGGGGATGCGCTCAAGAGGACCCGCGCGGCACTGCTCCGGCGAGGGGTCCCGGCGGTGCGGCCCCCGCTTCCCGACACGGACTACTACGGGGATGGTCGCTACTTCTACGGGGTGGTTCCCTGGGATGGGCTCAGTGCGGCGATTCGGATGGGGGATGTGGGCTTGACCCAGGAACTGCTGCCACAGGCGGGCCAGGTGAATGGGCGTTATCAGGACCTGCTGCTGGCGCTGGCGCGTTGGACGGGTGAGCCGGAGATTCTGGCGATGCTCAGGGAGAAGTTTCCCAACGCCGGTTCGCGGCAGTTTGCAAATCGCGAGCCAGACAAGGAGGCTGCCGGAGGCGAAGAACTTCGCATGCTGCTGCCCCGCACCAGGCCCCCGGCCGGGCAACCCGACGCCGTCGCGGGCCGATGGACGCTTGCGGTGATCGCGGCACCGGCGGCTGCCGCGCAGGGAACCCTTATCGAGGTCGCAGCAGCCGGAGAAGAAGATTGGACCGTGGTGGACCGGGAGTTGGTGGCAAGTGCCCTGACCGAAGCGCGAATGGCGAATCCCTGGGGCGGGGGTGAGCATCGATTTGCGGAACTCGGAGACCGCATGGCGGCGGACCTCCTCATCATGGTGTCTCTCCTCGAGGGTAAGGAAACCAAGCTTCTGCGGTTCGAGGCCGTCGACGTGGCGACGGGTCTGGCCGTTTTCCGCGAGCACATGGATCTGGAGGTATTTGATCCCGACAAGTCAGTGAATCCGCTGCTCGGGCGGATCCGGGCACCCTTCGAACGAGCCCGGACCGGGGACCGCCCCAAGGCGATCACCCTGTTGCCCTTCTCGGTTGCCGGGGATCTGCCCCATTCGCGATCGCTGGAAGGACTCTTTCGGGCAGCCATCCAGGCGGAGGTGGATTCGACCCCGGGGCTGCTGTCGGTCGGCATGCAGGAGATCCAGGCGATCTCCAACGAGCAGGCCCTGGGTGGCGAAGGGGAGCTTTGGGCGGCGGCCTTCACCCTGGAAGGGGGCGTGGCCTCTCTCGATGATGACCGGATCGCCGCAACCTTGCGCCTGCGCTCGATGACCGGTGACGGGGAACGGTCAGTCGATGTGACCGAGGAAGGTGGCGTCGACGAACTCCCGGTGCTGGTCTCGCGGGCGTGGGTCGGGCTGACTGCCTCCGAACTTTTTGGTAAGGCGGAGCCACCACGGAAAAAACCGGATGTGCAGCAGGCAAGGGCCGAGGCGGCGCGTCTCTTGAGGGAGGGCGAGTGGCTGCTCAATTCAAACCTGGCCTCCGAAGCCTTGCCGCTTCTCGAGCGGGCACGATTGCTCGGTGCGGAGCCGAAGAGCCTGGTCTTTTTTCATTTGAAGGCCCTAAGAGCCGACCTCGGGCTTCGAGAGGTGTTCCTCAGGTCGGACATGCCGAGGTTGGCCCTCACGGAGCATCCATTGTCGCTGCCCTATCAAGGCCGGTTGCTCGATTCGATGGCCGCCGCCCGCGTGCTGCTGGACCAAGCGTCCTATTACCATGCCCGCTATGGTGAAGCCTTCCTCAAGTGGGATGATCCTGTCTTCTGGGAGGTGGTGGAGGACCTCTCCTTTGTCCGGGCGTCCATCCCGAGAAGCCTTCCTCCTGGGGTCTCGATAGACGAGATCCGGGAATTCGGCTCCGAACTCGACCGCTTTACCGCCACCTATTTCGAGAATCGCTTGAAGATGAAGAAACCGACGATCGCTCCATCGAGGTTCAGCCACACGCTTCCGGGGTCGATCCCGGCCCCGATGCTGCGCCGTAACCCCGAACTCCTGAAGGGTCTGGTGCAGATGCTCTTCGCCTGTTCGGACGTGGAGGATGGAGGTTCGTCGGAGCATCAGGATCTGCTCCGGCAGATCGGCTGCATCGACGGCAGCGGGGTTTGGTATGGCGCAAGCGAATTGGTCGCCGATGCGGTCCGGAAACGTTTCGATGACAAAGCGGGGCCGACGCACTCGCTGCGGGAGGCCGCGCTTGCCTTCGTCCATTCCAGGGGCGACGCGCATGCCGATGCGGCGAGACGGCTGGCTGAAGAGAAGGCGAAGCTCGGACGGGGCGAGCGCCAACGCCGACCCACGTGGATCGGCGTTCGCTGGCCGGAGAGGTTTGGGAATCCGGGCTTGCTTGACCGGGGTGAATTCTCCCTGCCGCTTCATGGAGAATCCATGCTTGCCTCGGTCCTGCACGAACCCATGGGCCACCGGGAGGTCTTCCTCCGTCAATGGTATGCCACGGCGATCCGGACCCTGGTGGAGCTCGAGGAGAAATCCGCGGGTGACGCGGACCGCTACATGAAGCTGAACTCGCCTGGGGATCGATACGACGGGCTGGCGGACAAGGCCGCGTCCAAGCCTGACGCTGGCAAACGGATCGCCGAACTCTCCGAGGCGACATTGCTGTGGGAGCGCATTCATGGACGGCCATTGCACGACGGCATGATCAAGCGGTGGAAGCGCCTGCATCCATCGGGTGGAAACGAAGGCCTTCGAGCGAGGCTGCTGGTCGATCTTCGGCAGGTCGACGGTTCCCTGCCGGGGCTGTTCCAAACGCCGATGGTGGACCAGAAGGACCGCGAGCAGCTGTGGGTCTACTATCACTCTTTCGAGAGCGAGGCGGTGGAACGCAAGCTCAGCTCGAGGACGATGTTCCGTGCGAATCGACGAGCCCCCCGGGTGCTCGGAGTCGATTGTGGTTCCGGAACAATCGCCACGCGGGTGGAACTCGCCCGGGCCCCGGGATTCGAGGGGCTCAAGCTGGCGAAGAACTCGCAGTGGGGCATGGACGAAGAATCGGGATTTCTGGTGCAGACCGACAACCGGATCCTGACCAATGCCGCATGGTTGCGTGATCTTGGCGGGCAACCCAACAGCCTCGTGACCGCGGTGCTGCTGGACAAGTCGGATGGTCGGATGATTCCGATGGATCCGCCAACACGAGTGGGGAAAGCGGAGGATCCGACGATGATGATGGGAAAATCGGTCGGGGCGGTGGCCTTGGGCGACGAGTTCTTCTTCCTCCAGCCCGCGGGAGACGCGGATGCCCCCCATCCCACGAGAAACCGGAATGCGTGGCAGTTGATGAGAGTCGGGCCGACAGGTGAGAGTCAGCCGGTCACGGTCTTCGGGCGCAGGCCGGAGCTTACGCCGTTCGATTCGGTGGATCGGGCACCGCGGGCGATCCTGAAGGACGGCAACCGGGTGCTGGTGATCCACGACTGGGATCACGTCGGGCGATTCAATCCCCGTGACAACTCCTGGGAAATGGACACGCGGGGGCCGAGGCCGGCCAAGCAGTCCGGCAGAAATCTGGCCAAGGCGGAATTTCGAAGCTGGATCCTTCCTCACCATGAAGTCGGTGGCAGGGGCCCCAAGATCGTCATCGATGCCCAGAAGCCCCGGCCCGGCGAGTTGACCTACCGGAAACCAGGTGGGCGGGAGGCCCGCCTCAAGGTGGAACTCGACCTCCCCGAGGATGCTCGCCGGCAGCCCGTGTTCGACGGGGAACTGGCGATGGAGAAGAGCGACACCGGAGGAATGAGAAGCGGGGGCAGATTCAAGACCCTCGATCAACTCCGGGGCGAGGGGAGACTCTACCTCGTGGTCTTGAATCAAACAAAGGACGACCTGATCCTCGGATTGCAGACCAGCGGACGCTTCGAATGGTATCCCGGGAGGCGCGATGGATTGTTTCTGCCGTTGATCTGGGCACTGCCGAAGGATGAATTCCGGGCGGCGGCGATGGCCCCGGTCGAGGACTCGAAGAAATAGCCGGGGTTTCAGGTCTATGGTTTCACTTCCGGAATCGGATAGCGCATCGCCTTGACCTGCTTCGCGAGTTCGTCTCGCAGCGGTCCCATGAATGATTCCTCGTCCGCGAGGTTGCGGATCTCGTAGGGATCCTTGCCGAGGTCGAAGGCCTCGGTCCATTCGGAGTGGCCGGGGTATTCGATGAGCTTGGCGTGGTCGGTTCGCAGACCGTAGAGGGTGGGGACGTTGCCCATCTCCTTGTAGTACTGGGCGAGGAAGGAGGACCGCCAGTTCGAGGTGTCTCCCTTCGCGAGCGGACTCCAGTCGCGACCCTGCATCGACTCCGGAACCGCGACGCCGGCGAGCGAGAGGAAGGTGGGGGCGAGGTCGATGTTGAGCACCATCCCGTCGACGACCTGCCCAGCCTTGAAGAGGCGTGGATAGCGGACGAGATAGGGGACGCGCAGGGCTTCCTCGTAGATCATGCGCTTGTCGCCGCTGCAGTGCTCGCCGAGGTAGTAGCCGTTGTCGCTGGAATAGACGACCACGGTGTCGTCGGCGATCTTGAGTTCGTCGAGGGCGTCGAGGATCCGGCCGAGGTTTTCGTCGGCCCCCTTCACGTGGCGGAGGTAGTCGAGGTGGGTGTCGTTGTCGGCGAGGCCGGGCCAGTACTTGCCGGTTTCGGGATTTGGCTTGGCGAAGGGCGGGGGGACGTTGGCGTTGGGCGTGGTGCGGCTTTTTTCGCCAGCGTAGAGGTCGCGCAGGCGATCGGGCAGGTTCTTTCCGCCGCGCGGGGTGTGCGGGCTTTTGAAGCCGAGGACCAGCGAGAAGGGTCGGTCGCCCTGCGCGCGCATCCAGTCGATCGCGAAGTCGGTGCTGACGTCGTCGACCCAGCCCTCGGTGGGGGTGTCCTCGCCATTGATGACGAAGGGGCAGTCGAAGTAGATGCCCTGGCCGACGAAGCTGGCGGCGTGGTCGAAGCCGGGCCGCTCGCGTTGTTTGCCCATGTGCCACTTGCCGAAGTAGGCGGTGCGGTAGCCGTTCTCACGAAGGACGCTGGCGTGGGTGACGGCGTCGGCGGGGAACGGCGTGCTGTTGCCCTTGACTCCGTTCATGTGGTTGTAGGCCCCGGTGAGGAACGACGCGCGGCTCGGCGAGCAGAGCGATAGGGTGACGAAGGCGTTATCGAAGCGCACACCCTCGCGGGCCAGCCGGTCCATCCCCGGTGTCTCGAACCAGGGAAAGCGGGCGCGTTCTCCCTGTTCACGCTGGACGGTGCCGAAGGCATCCCAGCGCTGGTCGTCGGTGTAGATGAAGACGAAGTTCGGCCTGCGGGTTTCGGCCTGGAGGGGGAGAAAAAGGGCGAGGCCGGCGAGCAGCAGTGGTTTCATCGGAGGGATGCATACTCGACTCCAGTGCGCGATCTTGCCGGGCTGTGGCGCAAAGCATCGCTTTGCGCCACCTGCAGGCTTGGTCCAACCTTGAATCCTGAGGCGGGCTTCAAGGGGTCGTGTCGAAGGACTGACGGAAGAAGATGGGCGGTGTCACTCCAATCAACTCGATCTCGGTGAGGGTCTGGCTGCCGACGGTGTTCACCGAGTCGACGTTGTAGTCGACTCCCTCGACCATCTCGCTCCATGAACCGGTGGCGAGGGTCGTGGACTTCTCCCAGGTGGCGAAGACGTCCGCGGCACCGGCGCGCGACGGTAGCGTGAGGATGTTGCCGTTGAGGAGCACCCGCCCGGAGGGGTCGAAGGGCCCGGTCGGGTCGGTGCCGAGCGCGTAGTCGAGATAGTTGGAGAGACCGTTGCCGTTGTCATCGTCGCCGGGCGCGAGAGTGGGAAACAGGGAAGCGAAGGTGACCGAGGTCGAGGAGCCGAATTCGTAGGCACCCAGGTCGATCGCCGGTCCGGCGAAGCGCAGCAGGCCGTCGAGTTCCAGCGTGGTGTCGTTGGCCGAGTTCAGTCCCTGGTCGATGACCGGCGAGCCCGCCTGCAGGCGGAGGTCGGCACCGGTGGCCGGCGCGGTGAGCGGATTTACCGGGGAGGTGAAATTCGGATCGTTGGCGGGATTCGTGCCGTCGAGGTTTCCCACCCCGGCCGGGGTGAGGAACTCCAGCAGGCTGTGCGAGTAGGTGACGGTCGAGGATGGATCGACATAGATCGACTCGCCGCCGACCACGGCCGTGCTGGTCGCGTCGTTGCCCCAGATGACCGTGTTGGCGATGGCCACGGTTCCCGAGGAAACGGCCACCGCTCCACCGAGATTCGCGTGGTTGCCCTGGAACGAGCAATTGACCAAGGAGCCGGTCGCCGAATTGTCGAAGCGGATCGCTCCGCCGCTGCCGCCGGATCCCGTCGCGTTGCCGGAGAAGGCGCAGTTGACCACGTCCACGCCGCCGAAGGACACGTCGATGGCGCCGCCTCCACTTCCTTCGTTTCCTTCGAAGGTGCAGTTTTCGACCCGGCTTCCGGTGCTTGAAAACCGCAGCGCTCCTCCTCCCGAGATCGAGACGTTCGAGACAAAGGTCGAGCGGGTGATCGTCGCGAAATCCGCATTGATGGCACCACCCCCCTGGCTTGCGGCGGTCGTTTCATTACCCGTGAAGGTGCAGTCGTCCACGATCAGATCCGTCTCGGCCTCGATGGCGCCACCCTGCGTGCCGGTGTTGCCGACGAAGCTGCTGCCGGTCACCTCGGCATTCTCCTGAAGGTCGAGGGCCCCGCCGACATTCGCGGTGTTGGTGTTGAAGTGGCAGCCATCAATCCGCGCCCTCCCCCCGAAGGTCGACAACACGGCCCCACCCGATGTGGCCGCCGTGTTGCTGGTGAAGGTGCAATCCTGCATCAGCAGGGCACCGAAGTGCTCGATCGCGCCGCCGCCGTCGTCGCTGGTGTTTTCGATGAAGCTCACGCCGGTCAGCCGGATGTTGGCCACGGCGGGATCGGTCACACCGGAGGTCAGGTTCATGCCACCGCCTCCGGATCCGGCGTGATTGTTGCGGATGATGACATTCTCCATCCGCAGCTCGCGGGAGTTCAGGTTGGCCATCACCCCGCCTCCGAAGTCCGCCGAATTGCCGCGGATGCGGCAGCTGATCACATCGGTGTCGCACGCACCCCCGGCCACGCTGAGCCCCGCTCCCGACACCCCGCCCAGCGCACCGGTGATGGTCACGCCCGTCAGCAGAACCGGCTCGGTGTTGTAGGCTCCGTCGACCGGGACGAAAACCGCACAAACGACATGGGCGTTGTTTCCCACGAGGCCTGCCGGATCGGTGGTGATGCCCAGCGAATTGACCGTGTCGTTCTGGTCGAGGTCGCCGGAGAGCACCGTGAAGTTCACTGCCGGCGCCCGGGCTTCGCGGTCGGTCTCGTTTCCGGCGAAACCGCCGTAGAGCCGGATCGTGTCGTCGATGACGAAGCTCGCGTTCCTGTCGCTGCCGTCGCCCGGGCGGTAGATGCCTTCCGCCAGCCAGATCTCGTCGCCGTTGATGCAGGCCGCCAACGCATCCTGAAGGTCGTCGAAGGCCGTCGCCCAGCTGGTGCCGTCCATCGTTCCGGTCGCGTCGGCATCGACGTGCCAGATGCGTGGCTGGTATTCGACGGCTCCGAGGTCGATGGTGTCGTTGAAGATTCGCTCGCGGCCGACGATGTCGATAATCAGGAACACCGGGGTGTCGTCACCGGCGTCGTTGATCGGCGAATTCGAGGCCTGGCGGAAGTCGGTCCACACCTGCGGCGACTGGTTGAAGGCGAGTATTTCGAGAAAGAGCGGATCGTTGGCCGGGTCGGTGCCGTCGAGGTTGGAGCCGGACGCCGACAGGTCGTGGTGCTGCACCAGGGTATGCGAATAGGTCAGCGAGTCGGTGCCATTGTTGTCGATCTCGTCCAGCGGGCCGTCGGATGAGAACGAGTTCCAGACCACGCAGTTGATCAGTTCGCTCGACGAGCCGAGGTCGTGGATGCCGGAGCCGAGGTCGTCGATGGCGGAATTGCCGTGGAAGGTGCAGTTGATGAACTGGTTCGTGCTGTTGCTTGCGATGTAGGCGCCGCCGCCGCGCGTCGCCGCATTGCCGGCGAAGACGCAGCTGCGGAAGGCGATCGATCCTCCGTTGTTGCCGTAGTAGGCCCCACCGTTTTCGCCGCGATTGGAGAGAAAACTGCAATTCCAGAGGTCCACGTTCGATCCGGAAACAAACATGCCCCCGCCGAAACCCGAGTGGTTGCCCTGGATCCGGCACGACCTCAGGTCCAGGGACTCGAAGAGGACCGCGTAGATGCCTGCCCCACTCCTCTCGGTAGGGGTAACGGGGGCGACTGTCTTTCTTTTCCCCCCGGTGATCGTGAAGCCGTCGATAAACACATCTGCCGATCCGCCCTGGACAGTCACCACCTGATAGCTGTTGTCACCCGTGATCGAGTCGGGGTCGGTGATGACGCCATCGGCATCCTTGCTGCCGTCGTTCTGGTCGAGGTCGCCGCTCAGCACGGTGACGGGTTTCGCTGGATTGAAGTTCCGTGCGTTAAGGTCAGGCTCCGTTCCCACGAACCCGCCATACAGGCTGATGTCCTGATCGAGCACGAAGCTGCTCGTGCGGTCGTTGTCGACCTGGCCCGCGCCCTCGTCGGGGTAGTAGATTCCCGCTGCCACCCAGATCTCATCGCCCGGTGCGGCGGCCGCCAGCGCGTCCTGAAGATAAGGGAAGGCGTCGGCCCAGGAACTGCCATCGGCGGCACCCGTGGCGTCCCATTTCACGCGCAGGATCGAGGCACCGAGCGGAGCGGCTTGAAAAAGGAAGAGAGTCAGCAGCAGAAAAAGGGCGGGGCGCATCATGAGGTTCAACCAAACAAATTCCCGCATTAAATAGGAGAATCGCCGGAGGTGGTCAATCTTCAGAGTGCGGCAGTTCCTCAAGCCGAAGCGGGAGCTTCGCCGATCTCTCGCAAAGCGGAGCTTTGCGCCACAGCCATCACTCGCCGGTGACGCGGAACTCGACGCCCGAGATGTGATTCTGGTAGAGATCGAGCTGCTCGACCGAGCGGATCAGTTCGCCATCGATGCGGAGGTTCTCGAAGACGATGCCGGAGATGCCCTTGTCCGGGCTGAAGCCGTTGAGGATGGACGGCTTCTTCGGCTTCGAGCCGGTGCTGACGTTGCGGAAGGTCACGTTGCGGACGAGGCCGCGGTTCTTCTCGTAGCGGGCGGTTTCCTCCGCCGGCGGCACGAACCATTGCCACGGATTGTTGGCCACTTCGGGGCGGCTCGGCGGGGCCTTGCGCTTCGGATTGCTGCGGTGGTATTCCCGTGGGACGTCGTCGCTGTAGATCGAGAGGCCGACGTGGAAATCGACCAGGCGGTCGGGGTTCTCGACCCGCACGTTCTCGATGAGCACATCCTCGACCTGCGCGCTGTCGCCATTGTGCAGGGTGAAGGCACCGCCCTTGACGTGGATGATGTCGGAGTCGCGGAAGGTGATGTCGCGGATGTGGTCGATGCGGAGTTCGAAGCCGATCTCGAAGCCCTGACCGCCGTCGTCGTTCCACAGGACGCAGTTCTCGATGAGGATGTCGCCCATGCTGTCGCCGGGAACGCGCTCGACGTCGTGGCCGGCCAGGGTTTCGGGGTTGATCATCTCCTCGAAGGGCACGTGGGTGATCCCGGGCGGATAGATCGCCTTGACCGCGATCGGATCGTCGTTGGTCCGCCAGAAGCAGCCGTCGACGCGGACCTTCTTCGAGTATTCGATGTCGAGTCCGTCGCTGTTCTTGCGCCAGCCGATCACCTTGGTGTTGCGGACGGTGACCGACTCGGAGGCGCTGAGGTGCATCGTCCAGCCGTGGGGATCGAGGATGATGAAGTCCTCGAGCAGGGCTTCGCGGCATTCGCGCAGGACGAGGTGGTTGATCTTCCGCTCGCGGGTGCCGGCGTCGAGGATGCCCGGACCGCGGATCGCGATCTTGTCGGCCTTGCGGGCGCGGACAACCCCGCGGACGATCGCGCCGCCCTCGAGGTAGAGCGTCTCGCCGTCGCCGACTTGGATTTCCTCGAAATCGTGGACCTTTCCTCCCTCGAAAAATCGCACCTTCGGATCGCTGCGGTCGGGAGCCTCGCGCACCGGGTTGGCGAAGACGAACAGGGGATCTTCCAGGTTGCCATCGATCTCGACGCTCAGGTTGCGGGGTTTCTCCAGACGGAAGCGAACCGTTTCTCCGTCCACCTTCGCTTTGATACCCGCGCTGAGCGGCCGGATCGCCACGGCGTCGGGCCTTTTCCCGACGGAGACGACGACTTCGACCGGCGCGGTCATGCCGAAGCTGAGAAAGGCGCCACGCTTGGTCTGAATCGCGGGGATTTCGGCTCCGTCGATGCTGGCCTGGTAGGCCGCGCTGCGCGGCATTTCCGTCGGAAAATTGTATGGCACGACTGTCGCCGCCAACGATGACAGCAGGGCGGCGGCGAGAAGGATGAAGGGGAAACGGTGCATCGGCGGGAAGGTATACGCGGGAGCAGGTCCCTGTCATGCCTCAGTCTCCGAGTTTCTCGAATGCCGCTTGGAGGCTTCGGCGGGCGGCGGCCTCTTCGTCCGAATCGGGAGGGGTCGTGACCGGGGCGGGCGACCGCCGGAGTTCGACGACCGGCCGCAGCTGGCCGCGGTGGTCGAGGATGAAGTCCCGGCTGCGGATGTGTCGCTGTTCCTTGTCCTGGATGTGGACCCATTCCCTCGGTTGGCCCGGCTTGCCCAGCAGCTGCGGGGCGAAGCTGCGACCGTGGGTCATTTCGTCGGGAAGGGGGGCGCCGGAAAGCTCGCATAGCGTCGGCAGCAGGTCGGTGAAGTCGACGAGGTCGTCGGCGAGGATGATGAGGAAGTTGGGCGCGCTCTCCGCAGCGGTGGCGGTGACCGCGAGCAGGGCGGCGGCCAGAGTGGTTCTCGTTCGCCGGAGCATGCTGACAAGCATGACGTGGCGCGAAGAAAGGTCGAGCGCGACGGCGGAGGTTGTCGACTGCATGACGAGCCCTTTGCGGTGAAAGGTGGCATCCGGTCCGTAGGTATGGCAGGGCGATGAAGGCATTTCTGCTCCTGACCTTTCTGCAAGCAAGGACTGAAGGCTTTCCAAGTCAGGCGAAGGCAGATAGTCTCCGGACCATGAAATTCTGGAAGGTTCTCGCAACATCGGGGGTCCTGCTGCTGGCCGCGTGCGGTGGCGGCGGTTCGGTCGAATCGGTTCCCGTTTCTACGGCCGCGCACTCGGTCACGCCGCCCAGCCAGGCCCGTTTGCCGATGTCGACGGTTTTCAAGGGCGAGTCGAAGTTCCGCGCGCTGGTCGCCAAGGCGGAGCGCGAGAACTGGCGCCGCCTGCCCCTGGGCCAACGGACCGTGAAAGCGGCCACGGCGATGCTCGGGGTTCCCTATGTCAACTACACGCTGGAGGTCGACGATCACATCGAGAGTCCGGTCGTCAACCTCAACGGCATGGACTGCTGGACCTACTACGAGAACGCCCTCGGTTTCGCCCGGATGCTGGCCTACAAGCCGGGTCCCTACCGGCCGGAGGACCTTCTGCACATGATCGAGTTGGAGCGCTATCGCGGCGGCCGCTGCAACGGCAGCTACATCAGCCGGATGCATCACCTCGAAGAGGTCTTCCACGACAATCAGAAGCGCGGTCTCGCCAAGAACGTGACCAGCAGTCTGCCGGGAGCGGTGCGGCTGCGCCGTGAAATCCGCTACATGCCGGAACAGTGGAGAAGCTACCGCTACCTTCGGAACAACCGGGAATTGATTCCCCTGATGGCCGGCATCGAGAAGCGCTTGTCGCGCCTGCCGGTTTACCACGTTCCGAAATCCCGGGTCCGCAGTGTCGAGCACCTGCTGCAGGACGGGGACATCTGCGCGATCACCAGCACCTGGAAGTATGGCTACACCTCGCACGTCGGGCTGATCGTCCGCCGCGGCGGACGCGCCTACTTCGCCCACGCCACCTCCGATCGCGACAAGGGGCGGAGAACGATCATCGACAGACCGATCACGGACTACCTGAACGGCTCGTCGAAGCACGCCGGGATCGTGATCTGCCGGCCGCTCGACCTGAAGCCTTCGCCGATGTGGAACCAGCAGATGGCGGGGAACTGACCAGGGTGATCAAGCTGGGGATGGAGTCGAGAATTGAGGGGAGAAATCAGGACCATGATGAATGGGATGGATATGATCTTGGGCCTCTGAGCCAAGGAACCCGCTTTGAGAGTGCATCCCTTCGAATGGGAAAGGACTTTTCATGAAATCATCCTATTGATCCGATCCATCCTGGTTTCTAAACAGCGTCATGGTCCTGATCTTCTCCCTAGTGTGGTCTGTCTAACAGATTGGTAGTTTTGGGAACCGCAGATTAAGGGGATTACGGAGATTTTCAGGAACCAAAGAATCTGCGTAATCCGTTTAATCCCCCTAAATCCGTGGTAGTCGGCCTGATCCAGCCCTGACGGATAGTTGCTCGTCCGTAAGGCGGCCTACACTAGCTTGATCGCCCTGGGGAACTGACAGGGCGGTGGATCGCCCTCCAGAATCGGCTTGCACTGTTCAAATGGACGTGGTTTGTTCCTGCGAACACTGTTCATCGAACCATGGCCGAACAACTGACCCGTCGACAGCAGGAGATCCTCGAGTATCTCAAAGCCTACCAACGCGAACTGGGACTGATGCCCTCGACGCGTGAAATCCAGCACCACTTCGGATTCGCCAGCCAGACGGCCGCGGTGAGCCACCTGCGGGCGCTCGAAAGGAAGGGAGCCATCCAGCGGCTGCCGAACAAGGCCAGGGCGGTGGTCTTCCCCGAGGACCTGGACCGCGAGGAGATCGTCGACATTCCGGTTTATGGATCGATCGCGGCGGGCATGGCGCAGGACGCGCCGCCGGAGCAGGAAGGCTGCATCTCCATCGACATCCGCTCACTCGGAGTTCGCCCGACGGCCCGGACCTTTGCGCTCAAGGTCAGGGGCGATTCGATGATCGATGCCCACATCTGCGACGGCGACACCGTGGTGCTGGAATTCCGTGAGCCGAAGAAGGGCGACATTGTGGCGGCCCTGATCGATGGCGAAACGACGCTGAAACGCTATGTGATCAAGGACCGCAAGCCCTACCTTCACGCGGAGAATCCGGACTATCCCGATCTGATCCCCGCCAGGGAACTGGTGATCCAGGGCGTGATGATCGGCCTGCTGCGCAATCGTGCCGCGTGAGTTTCCGGAGGTGGCGCGGGCGGTGAATCAGGAGGCGGGGCGCCCCCGCCCCGCGATGGGGATGGCGGAGCGGACGGCCGGCTGATTTCGAGGCGTCGGCTGCGCGGGCCCGGGGGCGGCCCGCCTCCTAGTGTAGGCCGCCTTACAGACGAGTGATTATCTGCCAAGGCTGAATCGTGCCGAATACCGCGGATTTAGGGGATTGAACGGATTACGCAGATT
>NZ_JBISBU010000046.1:0-43120 GCF_044385805.1 Haloferula sp. A504 | reverse complement strand
CGCTCAGCGGCGAAAATCGTGCATGCCTTCAAAGCCTGGTTACCGAGAACTTCCAGCTGTTCGAGAATCCGAAAAGTTAATGCCGAGAAGTATAAAGGTCGCGGATGCCCCAAATCTGACGAAGCGCCAAATGGTAAAAAAGCGCTTCGGGAGCGCACAGTCTTGCTGCCTTTGAAATGAACAAAACCACCAAACAAATCAATTCAGATGGGAGTCGCAAATAAAATTCGCAAAACAATACAACTGCTCAAGCACCGGAGACGTCTGCAGCCTTTCGTGAATTCCTCGATTTTCTTCATGGAGAATGCTGAGCAATCGATTTGGGGTTCGATCACCGAGGAGGACGAAGCTGGCATCGAAGCCGCCGTTGCGTCCGCCTCGTTGCATCCAGGGCCGATCGTCGAGATTGGGGCGCTGTTTGGTCATACAACTACCCTGCTTGCAACACTGAAAGGAACTGACACCCAACTCATCGCGGTAGAGAATTTCACTTGGAATCCCTTTTTTCTCTCAGATGACGAGCATAGGCAGTTCACGAAGCGTTCACTCCGCTACATTTTGAAGAATTGTTCGACATCCATTTATGACGGGTCGGCTGAGGGATTTTATTCAGCGAACCAAGACATGAAGCCGAGCATGGTTTTTATCGATGCAGGCCATGACTATGGCTCTGTCCGCAGAGATATCGACTGGGCAATGCAATCGGGATGCCCTGTCATTTCGGGCCACGACTATCACAAGGAAATCCACCCTGGAGTTGTCAAGGCCGTGGACGAGTCATTCGGCAGCGATGTGCGGATCTTCGGTTCTGTGTGGTTGCATGTGTCTGAGGGGCTTCAAAGTTGAACACGCTTGGGATCGGGTGGCTTGTGCGCCTCTAAGCGACCCAGGCGGGATTTTCAGCGGCGAAAGAGGAGTCGCCCATTCCGCATCTGGGGCTTGAGGATTCGCAGTCCCGGGCTACGACACAAAGCGTCAAATTGACGCTGATTGGTGGGACCAAAACGCCAGGTAGCGAATTCAATGAGAATCGCACATATCCTCGATATCCCACTATGGTCCCATGGTGGAGTGTCACTGCTTGCGAGAGAGATCGCCCTCGGCTTGGCTGACGAGCATGAAACGCATGTCATTTGTCCATCCATGCCGATCTCTGGAGACGTTGATGACATGCGAGAAGTGGGAATCCGGCTGGCTGAATGGAACGAGGGTTTAGACTATCTGGCGGCCGAGTCGTTCCTCGTCCGCTATCTGGAAGACAATCGCATTGAAGTGGCAGTCTTCCATGGGGGGGATTTTTCCTGGGGTGTGCTGAGGAGGAGGCTGTCAACAATCAACAAGATTCCCCGGAGGGGCCGGTCGATCCTTCTGATCAACCATCAATCCAATCCGGCATTTGCTCGGATGCCTGTGCGCGAGAAGCGAAGTGTTCGCGAGCGTCTTGGTGGCGCGGCCGGGTTTGTGGCAGCCTGGGTTTACAAGAATATTCAACTCTACCATCTGAATTATGAGATCAGTGTGTCGGAGTTTGAGCGAAGGCGTGCTTCACGGCGTTACCCGCTCTTCAGAAGAAAGTTCAAGCGGATCTACCACAGCAGGCTGGATTCGGTGGATCTGGAGCCCGATTGGTGGAGTCGCAAGGAGCGTCTGATTCTGTGTGTGGGTCACTACGCGTACCGGAAGGGGCAACACGTGCTCCTTAGGGCGTTTGCTAGGATTGCTGCGAGGCACCCGACCTGGCGGCTTCAACTGGTCGGAGGAACCAATGCCGGCGAGTATCACGAGAGAATCGAGCGTATGCTCGATTTCCTGGAGATCCGCGACAGGGTCGATCTGGTGACCGAGACCTTTGACCCTGATGACTATTTCAGGCGAGCCTCGATCTACGTCCAGCCTTCCCTTTTCGAGGCCTACGGACTCGCCTTGCAGGAAGCGATGCATTTTGGATGTGCATGCATTGGCTCAAGAGTGGGTGGCATTACCGATTCCATTACCGATCCGGAGTACCTGTTTTCTTCTCAGGATGATCGCCAGCTTGCGCGAATAATTGAAGGGCTCGTCGAGAATGAAGAGCTCCTGCACCGGAGGATGCGTGAGAGTCGCAATTTCGTGATCGAGAGCAAGTTGAACCGGGCTTCCATGATTGCCCAATACCGGGAGCTTTATCGGAGTCTGCCATAGGTCGCCGGTGACGTTTTGCGTCGTCTTCAACTCCTGAACCGTGGCGGCCGTTGCCTGTCCTCGAGTCTTTGGGCGACACTCAAGATCCCGCAAGGGTGTTGCCAAAGTTTTTGATTTACTCATTGCCTGGCAGCAGGGTTTCAACGGAGTTCGAGGGCCCGTCTCAGATGAAAATTGGTATCTGCAGTCCATTCATGCCTCAAGAGGTGGAGGATCTGCTGGATCCCCCTTCGCGCAGTCTGCTTGCGGAAATCGGTGGAGTCACGGCGACGCCGGTCGTTCCGCTGGTTCGTTTGTGGCACGAGCAGGGCCAGGAGGTGGCGGTATTTTGCCTGGATCAATCAGTTGTTCGACCCCTGCGATTGGTTGGAGATCGGATTTCGATCGACGTTTTGCCGAAGCGGCGCTTTCGCGAATCCTTGGTGGATTGCTATCGGGTGGAACGGGAGTTGTTGGGGGACGCGGTGATGGGCGCTGCTCCTGATGTCCTGAGTGCCCAGTGGAGCTATGAACATGCCCTTGGAGCCATCGATACTGGGATGCCGACCGTCGTAACGTGTCATGACACGCCCTTGCGATATGCGTGGACCTCGAAGAACTTCTTCATGTCCTACCATGTCTTTGTGGCGGCGATGGTGATTCGGAGGGCTCGTGGGCTCGTTTGCGTCTCACCATACACGGCAAGGCATATCCGCAGATTTTTCCGGCCGAGGTGTGAGCCTGTCACCATCCCCAATGGTATCCCCCGTGAACTGCTTGAGCGCGGGAAGCGGCGGTTGTTGTCTAGCAGTAGTCCGGGGGGCTTGAAGACCATCTGCAGCATTGGAGGTTGGGGGAGACTCAAAAACGTCAAGACACTGCTCAAGGCGTTCTCAATGATGAGATTTCGAAGTTCGGATCCCGCCAGGCTCGTTTTGTTCGGGAAAGGTCTGGGTGCAGGCGGTGATGCGGAACAGTGGGCCAAGGCGCGGAATTTCGACGGCGGGGTTGAATTCAGGGGGAGCGTTCCCTACGAGAGCATCCTCGACTTTCTGGAGGCAGAAGCGGGGCTGATGGTGCATCCATCCTTGGTCGAAACGCATGGGATGGTGCTTGTGGAGGCGATGGCTTGTGGGGTTCCGGTGATCGGTGGTGAGCGGAGCGGGGCGGTTCCATGGACCCTCGGCGATGGCAGGTATGGACGATTGTGCAGGGTTCGTTCGGCAAAGGCTCTCGCACGTACGATGGAGTCTGCCTTGCGGGACAAGGATGGGACCAAGAAGTTGGCGGGGGCTGCATGGGACTCGGTGGCCGAGCGCTTCCTGATCGAGCATACGGCGGCGAACAATCTGCAGGTTCTGCTCGAAACTTCGGCGTCCGGCCTTCCAGCAGGAGGAGCTTCCTCAGGACAAATTTTCGATTGAGGAGATGTCGTTGTCGATCATTTCGCCCTTCACGCATCTGAACGGCCACTACTGGCCCTACACCTGCGATCTTGTCGCGGCACTTGCGGCTGAGGGGGTGGATCTCGATGTTTTTGCGGCCAGGCAGCCGAGGGAGACGTCCGAAATGGCGGGGGGCACGGTCCGGTGGAGCAGATGCTGCCCATGGACGCAGCTTCCGTTTTGTGATGCTTATCGGGGGAGGCACTGGGGCAGCCGAATCGACAACCTATTCCGCAATCTAGAGTTTTTGGCATGCACGAGAAGGGCGTTGGCGGCCTCAGCAGCTCCTCGCCATATCCATTGTGTTGAGTCCACACATCGAATCCTGCTACAGGAGGTTGTTCGTCGCGGGGAAGTCACGTTTTCGTCACTCTGCGTGGGCGCTCCATCCCCAGATCTGTCGAGAGAACGGTACGATGACTACGTTCGTGCCTTTGATACTGGGCGGCTTACTTTCATCGTGGAGACCGTGGCAGTAAAGGAGGCGTGGCAGAGGCTGGCGGGGGAACATGTTGTGCATATTCCGGCCGCATTGCCATGGGCGAAGCACAAGCCCGTTTCTCAGGAGGAGGCACGTCGGAAACTGGACCTTCCGGTCGATGAGACAATCTGCTTGTTCTTTGGGACGCATCGCGAGACGAAGGACTATGACACCGCCGTAAGGGCCGCCGCCGAGTCGAGGTCGGAGCCTTTTCTTCTCTTTGTTGGGCCGGTGATTTCCGGCAATGATCCGGCTTTGCTGGCCTCCACCATCGATTACCCGAAACTGGAGTCTCGTTCAGGATACTTTCCGGATAGTCAGGTTCCGTTGCTCTTCGATGCAGCTGATGCGGTGATGCTTCCATACATGGGTCATTATACCAAGGGGTCGGCGGTATTGCTTCAGGCCTCCCACTATCAAAAGCCCGTGATTGCCACGAAGACGGGTCATCTGCAGGACTTTGTGGAGCAGAACCGAAGCGGAATGTTGTATGAGCCGGGCTCTGCGGCCGACCTCGCCCGGTGCTACGACCGCATTTCCGCTCTCCGGGATTCAGCGGCTACCCATTCTGAGTGGTCCTTCGGAACCGTTCGCGAGAACTACTCTTGGGATGGGCTTTTGCCGAGATACCTTGAGATTTTCCGCAAGCCTTAGGCGCTCCCTACTCGAATCACTAGAGAATTGGGCGCCCGCCAACCGGCGATCGTAAGTCCCGGCATCTCCTTCGCATCCTCAGCTGTATCTCTCCATGAATAAGGTAGAATTTAGAAAACTGTTCGACAAAATTTACTCCAAGTTGCCTGCCGCCTACCACGAGGGGGTATTGAAGACCTACGCGAAGAACCGGGAATTGGCGTTGAAGTCGGGCTTTCAGGTTTTTCCCCAGATGTTCTACAGCCCCCTGATCGACCCGGGCGAGATCGACCACTCTCTGCTCGATCAGAAACGGGACCTCCCAGGGATCGAAATCAACCTTGATGCCGCTTTGGAATTGGTCCAAGAGCTCGGATCTTACGCTGATGAGTTCGATCGGTGGGCTCCTCGCGACGGTTCTGGGAGAATCGAATGGAGCGAGACCTTTACGACGATGGACAGCGCGTTCCTCTACACCTTGATTCGGCACTTGAAGCCAAAGCGCTACATCGAGGTGGGTTGTGGCCATAGCTCACGGGTATCATCTGCGGCGTTGCGGGCGAATGCGGAAGAAGGGCATGAAGTCGATTCTTCCTACATCGAGCCATATCCCGGGCCGATCCTCGATGGTTTTGATCTGCATGGTGAACTGGTGGTTAAGAGGATCGAGGAGATGCCGATTGAGTATTTCAAGAGCCTTGGTGCGGGTGACATCCTGTTTATCGACACCAGCCATGTCATCAAGGCTCAGAATGATGTCGAATGGGAGCTGCTTCACATCTTTCCATCCCTGGCAAGCGGGGTCTCTGTCCATATTCACGACATCTACACTCCGTACGAGCAGCCCCAGTGGTGGTTGCTTGATCTCTACCTGCCGCGCTATTCAAATGAGCAGTATGCCTTGGAATGCCTTCTGAGTGGTGGCGGCTCTTTTGAAACCCTCCTTCCAATACATCTGCTTGGCAGGGAGCACCCTGAGGAACTGAGCCAACTCATCACGAAAGGGCTCGATCATGGGCAATCATACTGGATCCGAAAATGCTGAGACAGATCAGCCAGGGAATTCGGCCAAGCTGCCGCCGCGCTAATCGGGGGGCATGCGGTCTCGGGGCTATGTAACCCCACTTTCTGTTATCATGTTTATTCCATGGGCCATCCATGCTGATGTACACGGTAACACACAGGGCGAGATCTTGAAAAATTGCCTGTCCATATTTCTTTGAAAGAACAGATGAGGGTCTTCACATGTACACCCAAGCGATTCGTTGGTGATCCGAGTCATTTCGCCCGTGAGTCGGGGCTCTTCTCTGTCGGCTTGAGTCTAATCGGAGTGAAGTCGAGGGCGATCATGCCTGGGCCGCCAATGGATGGAGATGATCCCCGATTATTGAGGACTGATTACTCAAATCTGGAATCCAAAGAATGGTGGGAGTCGCTAAAACTGGACGGCCTGATCCTGTACTCGTGGGCTGCCCCCCGTTACAATCGGATCGTGGAAGCGGCAAGCCGTGCGGGAATCAAGGTGCTCGCCAATATGGACACCAGTGGGGTCGTTTCGCCTCTTGCATGCCGGTCGGAGTGGCTGAGGGAAGCGCATGTTCCAGTTGTTCATGGTGACATGAATCCGCTGAGGAAAGGGGTGGAGCTTGCCAAGCTTGTTGTCGAGCTCGCCACCCATCGGGTTTCCCGGGGGCGCCTAAGGCACTATGCTGCCGCAAGTGTCATATCGGCCTGCACGCCCCATGCCGCTATTTGGATTCCCAACGAGGCGATCAGGCTTGGCAGATCCGACCTCGCAGAGAAGTTTGTCTACTTGCCGCATCCTCAGATGAAGGCGTTTCGATACGACGGATCCATTAAGGAGCCGCTCGTGATTTCGGTTGGGCGCTGGCACCAAGCTGATTGGGGTCAGAAGAATCCCCGCGTGTTATTGAAGGCGTACGCTAGCTTCCTTGAGCAAATGCCGGGATGGAAAGGAATGATTGTCGGTGCGGGAGCCTCTGATCTCCCTCGGCTCCTGGGATTTGACGTTGGTCGGACTAGTAATCGGTTGTCCTTCCTTGAGCATATGCCAGCAGCGGAACTCCCGAAGCTCTATCAAAGGGCCCGAATTGGATTTTGGAGCTCCCGATGGGAAGGTCAACAGGGTACTGGCGCACAAGCGCTCTGTTGTGGATGCACTGTTGTGGCTCCATTTTCTGCACAGAACAGTTGTTTTCGACACTACGTCTCCCGGGCGAGTGGCCGTCTCGCCTGGCGCAACGAGCCATCTGCATTGGCACTGGAGCTCGTGCTTGAGGCGAGGGCCTGGGAAGCCGGATATCGAGACCCAGAGCAAATTGGTAGCGCATGGAGTCAAGAATTTCATGCTGACGCAGTTGCTGCCCGAGCCCTTAGGGAACTAGGACTTGTGGCGTAAATTTCGACTTTATTGAATCTGATATGTTGTGAATCAATGGCCAAGAGTCTCTCAAAATTCAAGGCGTTCATCTACTACGTCCTAGCTGAAAGCCCGGTCGCGTCTCTGCTTGGGAGAATGCTGTGGAGTCCGGTTCCGACTTGGCATGGCCCCTTCTACGCTTCGAGGAACTGTCGGGCCAATACCAAGTCCACTCTGCTGTTTGGATTGTATGAGTTGGCAGAGCGCAAGCTGATACAGCGGCACTTGCCCCCGGACCATGACTGTGTTGAGTTGGGAGCGAGTATGGGTGTGGTGAGCCGCTGTATTGCACGGAGACTCGGACCTGGGCGGTCGTTGCTGATGGTCGAACCTGCTCCTGACAACTTTGAGGTCTTGCAGCTAAACACCAAACATGTGAGCTTCAAGGAGCTCGATGTTCACTTGATTAATCGGGCCTTGTCCTACGCATCTGACGTCGTTCATCTGGATACTTCTGCGGGAAGTCTTGGGGGAAGAGTTTCGGAGGGTGATCTTGGCCACTCAGTAGCCGTGGAGTCGGTTCGCCTCGATGCGCTGGTGCCGGAGCCGCCATATTCGATTGTCATGGACGTCGAGGGGGCTGAGTTTGAACTGATGAGGCATGCAGATCTCCGGGGCTGTTGCTGTCTCATTGTTGAGCTTCACGGCGACACTGATGCGAATCAGGAGTTTGTCCGGTGGGTTGACTCGGAGGGCTTGAGGATGGTTGAACGGAAACATCAGGTCTGGTGCTTCGTGCGTTGATTTTGAGGCCATTTGTCTCGGTTTAGGGCCAGGGCCTTCTAGAGCCGCGCTTTGGATTCCTTGTGATAGCATGCCTGAGTTTGCACCCTTCGAGTGAAGTGGCTCTCTTGAGGGAGTGGGATGTGCTTTCCAATATTGTTTCAGATCTTACACCGCCTTTGAGTTTTGCTGAGCCTAGTATGTAAGGCGCAGATCTTAATGGCTTTGACTAGTGCTCTTCAACTCCTGGGAATTTTTGGTCCTGCTTGCGGGCACGGTGGCCTTGTATTACCTGCCACTCGTCGGTCCGGCCCGGCGGGTTTGGCAGGTTGGACTGCTGTTGGCCTCCAGCGCTGTCTTTTATTCATGGGAGAATCCAAAGCTGTTGCTGCTGCTGGGGGTGTCGTGCCTCCTCAATGCAGTGGCGGTGGAGCGGATCCTGTTCCACAAGAGTCAGGGGTCAGAGCCCAGGTGGCAGGAGTCAGAAGATGAAGAACGAAAAGGTTCCGCTGCCGATAATTCAAAATTTCAGTGTTTCAGCTTCTACCAGCACCGCAGGGCACGCCGTTGGTTGGCCGGAACTGTAGCGGCAAATCTCGGGCTACTGGCCTTCTTCAAGTATGCGGGCTTTCTGACAAATCTGGCTCCTGATGTCCTGATTCCTGTCTCCTGGAAGATCTGGTTCAGCGACATCCCCCTTCCGGTCGGGATCTCCTTCTACACCTTCCAGGGCATCAGCCTGGTGGTCGATACCTGGCGTCGGGATGTCAGTCCGCATGCGCTCGAGATGCTCCAACGGAGGGGGCGCAACCGGGCCGCCTCATTGCGCGACCTCTCGTTCTACATCTCGTTTTTTCCGCAGTTGGTCGCGGGCCCCATCGTCAAGGCCCGTGATTTCTTGGATCAGATCGGGGCGAAAGCCTGGCGTGAGATCGACTGGATCACGGTGCGTCGTGGCCTGATCGTTGGATACTTCCTCAAGATCTTCGTCGCTGACAACTTGGCAGAGCAGACCGGGGCGCTGACGATTGGGGCCGAGAAGGTGGCCGGCATGAGCACGGTGGTGAGCCTGTCGCTGCTGTATTCCTATTCACTGCAGATCTTCGCCGACTTCGCCGGCTATTCGCTGATCGCCATCGGTCTCGGGGCCCTGTTCGGCTACAAGCTGCCGCCCAACTTCAACTTCCCCTACCTCTCCACCAGCATCACCGAGTTCTGGCGCCGGTGGCACCTTTCCCTTTCTTCCTGGCTCCGGGATTACCTCTACATTCCACTGGGTGGAAACCGCAAAGGTGCCGGCCGGACCTACTTCAACCTCTTCCTCGTCATGTTCCTCGGTGGCCTTTGGCACGGGGCCGCGTGGAAGTTCGCCATCTGGGGCAGCCTGCACGGAATCTTCCTCGCGATCGAAAGGCTTGCGTCCAGGAGACAGGGGACAGATCAAGTGCCTGCCCAATCCCCGCAGGCAACCCGATTTTTCAGCATTTCAGCTTTTCAGCGTTTCTGCATTTACACCATCAAGTGGCTCCTCACCTTCCATGTCGTTACCTTCCTCTGGCTGACCTTCATGATGCCGGACATGCAGAGTATCGGCGCCTTCTTCGAGGCGGCGACGTCGATGCGATTCAGCTTCTCCGGTCCTCCGGTGTTCGCCCTCGGGTTTTATGGTGTCGCCGTGGTCGCCTATCATGCATGGGGGTGGCTCAGAGAGCATCGATCCTCAATCGCGACCAGGCTGGCGCGGTCGCGTCTCGAGCCACTTTGTCATGCCTTGCTGATCTTCCTCGTGGTGACGAATCCCGGGGCTCCGAGGGGATTCATCTATTTCCAGTTCTAGAAAGTAGGGGCGCATTGCAGGCGCCTTCCAGTGACTGTGGAACGAGAATGAGGAGAGCTTCGCGCGTCGTATTCGCATCACACCGACAGGGGGCCTGCAATGCGCCCTCCTTTCGGCTTCGCCGGAAGAAGGGAGGGCGACCTGCCCACCGTGGCCTTTGGCGGAGGTCGGGTCGTGTCGATGCCTTGAGGTGACGGTGAAGAAAGAATGAGGAGAGCAGCGCGCATCGTATTCGCATCACACCGTCAGGGCGCCTGCAATGCGCCCCTCCTTTCGCCCGGCTGAAGCCGGCCGCACCTGCCCTCCTCCCACCGACACGCCACCTTCATGCGCTACTTTGCTCCATTGCTGATCGGTCTCGCGTTCTGCTTCGCCGTCCAAGCCCTCGCCCTCCGGGCGGTTGGGGGACGCACGGCCAAGAGTGAATCGAACTTCTTCTCATCAATCGGGCGCATTCAGGCAGGAGCTTATGGAGAAGCCAAGGTTATGGTGTTGGGCTCATCGATTACAGGGAGACTCCCCGATCGGGCCCAAGGTTTTGACGGATGGGCGAACATGGGTTGTGACGGTGGTAGTGCTATTGATGTCCTCCGCGCGATGGATAACGGAGTGCTCCCTGTCGCACCGCAACTCGTGATTGAAGCGAACACACTGCACTTACCGCTGGAGCGTGCCGATACCGAGATTGGTCGGGCGATGAAAGGGAATTGGTTCAAGGTGGGGATGAAAGTTCCTCAGTTGTCCGCGTCTGCTCGTCCTGCGGCGTTCTTCTACAGTAAACTTCTTGAAAGGCGGATTGGTGTTTCTGCACGGCCGGAAGGTGATGATCTTGATGTGTCGACTCGGCCGACTGCGGTGGGCGGAGGCATTCAACCGGAGTTGGCGGCCGCCCAGCGGGAGCTGTTCAATGAGGTGAAGAGCATTTTGCGACGACTCAAGATTGGCGAGGGCACCGAGGTCGTCTTTGTGTGGCTACCACCCGCGAGATCCCCTGGCTCTCCCCCACCTTCATGGATTCTCGAACTGGCGCGGGAAAGTGAGGCCCCTTTCTGGGATCTTGGCCAAGACGCTGGGGAAGACGGTGTAGTCTTGACAGACGGAGTGCACATGGATGCAGCCAGTGCGGCTCGCACCATGCGGAGTCTTCGCATCGGATTGGCCGACTTAGAGTAGACAAGTGGGGCGCGGCTGAATCGAGAAAAATGCAGCCTGCGCTACGACTCCAACAATTATCAAATTTCACTACCCCAAAAAGCCATGCGTGTACTCATCTCGGCCTATGCCTGCGACCCGTATCGGGGGTCAGAGCCAGGAGTCGGATGGGCGGCGGTGGCCGCCATATCAGGGCAACACGATGTCTACGTGCTGACGGATATCCATAACGAAGAGGGTTGGGAAAGAGCCACTCAAGAAGGGTTAGTTCCTAAAAATGTTAGAGTTCGGTTCCTGCGCAAGCATCGGCGTTGTAGTGAGAATCGGTTTGTAGCCCATTTACAGAGCTGGCTGAGTTTTCGTCGATTCAACAGCATGGTGTTGAAAGCCGCCCTTGAATGGCATTCCGAGGAAGCCTTCGACCTGTGCCACCACGTTACCGTGGCTGCATGGCGGCTTCCATCTCCTTTGTGGAAGATGCCCATCCCTTTCATCTGGGGCCCGATCGGAGGTGCTGGTGTCGTCGGTCGCCCTTTTCGCCGCATGTTGAGCCCGTCCGCACGGATCTTTGAAGCAGCCCGCGACATCAGTACGTGGCGCACTCTGAGTTCGAAAGCTTTTCGGGATTGCATGGCGAAGTCAGCGGTCGTTTTTCCGGCGAACGAGGAGACACTGCAACTATTGGAGCCATACCGGCCCGGCAAGGACCTACGCAAACTCCCCATCGCCTCCTTACCGGAGGCCAAGGTCACCAGGTTCGCGTGTAAAAAGGTGCTCGGGCCCAAGGAAGGCGAGCTCAAGCTGTTTGCGGGAGGCAACATGATCGGCTCAAAGGGGCTGTCGATGGCATTGAAGGCGCTCGCAATCGTGCGAGATCGGGGCGTTCCTTTCCATTACACCATCGCTGGCGGCGGCCCCGAAATTCCAAAGGTCCGGAAGCTTATCGAGGTGTTGGATCTAGAGAGCGAAGTGACCCTTCATCGAGGATTCCGCGGAGAGGAATACGTCACGGCACTACACTCCCACGATATCTACTTTCTACCCAGCCTCCGCGAAGGCACTCCGGTAACCATGCTCGAGGCATTGTTGGCAGGATGTTTCCCTGTTGTCGCAAAAGCCAGCACCCAAGGTGAGATTGCAGCAATGGTAAATGGGATTGCAGCCGAAGGATCGACTCCCGAAGAAATGGAACACGCCCTCGCAATGGGACTCCTCTGGTGCGATTCGAACCGGGAAGAAATGGCGGGTATTGCCGCCGCCGCTCCCGCAACGATCGCTGCCGCGTTTTCGTTAAAGCACTATATTGCTGAAATATTGGAGTCCTACCGGGTGTCTGTAGCAGCGACTCCTGTTTACACCCCACCCAGAGATTCGTGAAATAAGTATTGGCAGGCATGGCTTGACAGCAATGTTTGCATATGTTTGTCTAAAGTAACTAAATTATCTAGGTCTCTTCCTTCTGTCCAAAAAGTAAAATATGAAAGTTGCAGTCCAAATCCCGATCAAATCCCGATCAAGCACACGAGTTCCCAACAAAAATTTCAGAGATTTGGCCGGGAAGCCTTTCTCATGCTGGCTTCTCGACGAAGTCTGTAATTTTTGCCCAAAGGATTGGGATATTTATGTCGATAGTGAGAATAAAAGCGCACACGATTTTTTCGAGAATCGCTACAACGACCGGTTGCTCTTCCATCAGCGTGAGGAGTGGTTTGCGTCAGATGCGGCGAATGGGAATCACTTAATGCATCAGTTTGTCACGATGCATCCGGAATATGATGTAATTGCTCAAATGTATGTCACTGCGATTTCTCTAAAGGGAGAAGTTATTATGGAGGCAATGAATGCGTTCATGGAGGCATTGGATAAATACGACTCAATGCTCCTTGTGACTGAGAATACTGGGTGGTACTGGCACAATGGAAGACCACTAAATTACGATCCGAATAGGCCAGATGGACTTCCTAGATCGCAAGATGCGGTAGTCTACGAAGAGACAACCGGGCTCTATGCCATTACTCGGGATGCGGCACTTAGAACCGGTTGTAGAATTGGCAAGAATCCATTAATGTACAAAGTTCCGAAGAAGTTCGCTATGGATGTTGATACAATGGAGGACTTCGAGGAGGCTCAAGCTCGCCTGGTGGGGAGAAATTGTGGTGACCTGTAACTTGGAGGGGCTTGAGGTAATTTTCGCACGAAATGACCTCTTGGCATGGGTAAAGACCGTCTAAAAGACTTCCAAGGAGTTTGCTCGGGTGGCGAATGTCTGGTGGTAACCTGTGGTCCGTCGCTCAATCAACTTTCGGATGAAGAGTTAAGAAGTCTCGCTGATGGTCGTTTTGTGATTGCCATAAAGCAGGCCTATTTGAGATGTCGAGATTTTGCTGATCTTGTCCTTCTTAATAATGTCAATAATAGGAAGTTGGATATTGATCGGGGAAGAACTGCGGTGTTCCTTGCATCAGTAGGGCAAGGTAGGCCGGTGTTTGAGCGAGCCGACTGGCGGACGATTACGGTTCCTGTGCTTCCAGGCACAAGGAGCGAAGAGGACCTTCCGGATGGATGGGATCCGTGTCTTGAAAACTCGCTTGTCTGGAAAAGTTCTTACAACGACTTTCTTCTTGAACGGTCTTTAGAGCGACCGTTTGGCCCCGGGATTTTTTATGAGCAAGCCATTTACTGGGCCGTTCATTTGGGAGTTTCTCGATTGGTGGTTGCGGGTTGGGATATTGGCTCACCGGCCAAGAGGATTGAACACTTTGATTCAGGGCGACTTAAGGGGCGAAGAGTGAGTTTCGCATTTCCGAAGCCTTCGAATTTGCCTTCCTGGGCCCGATCGGTGGGGCGATGCGCGAGGCGCTTCATTGGGCCGCCGCTTGCGGGTGTAAATTACATATGTGGAAGGAAATACAACTGCGCGATCGGAGGAGCAACCAGTGGAGAGTTGGAGTTAATTAAGGCCAAGAGCTACGAAGTTTATCGATGGCTTTCCAAAAATGGAGTTGAATTGGAGTTAATTTCACACTTTAGCGAAGCGGATGAGAGGATTCCCAGGGTGGAGGTGGATGAGGTGGTGGGTCGCTCTGATTACACGCGGTTCTGATTAAATGTTCCGGTTCTCCATTGTCACCCCAAGCTTCAATCAGGGCGGCTTTCTGCCTATGTGTGTGGAAAGTGTCCTTGCTCAAGAGGGCGTTGAGTTCGAGCACATCGTGACGGATGCCGGATCGACCGACGAAACCCTCGAGGTGTTGAAGCGCTACCCGCATCTTCGATGGACAAGTGAGCCGGACGAGGGGATGAGCGCCGGGATCAACAAGGGATTCCGGCAGGCGACGGGGGACTGGGTGATGTGGTTGAACTGCGACGACTACCTCCTGCCCGGAGCGCTGGCCAAGGTCGCGGCTCACGCGGAACAACACCCTGAGGCGGATGTCATCCATGGTGATTGCGTGTTCGTGGATCTGGAGGGCGAGGTGATCCGGCGGAAGTTCGATACCCCGGTGGATGAGTGGGATTTTCTTTTCGTCGGATGCTGCATCCCATCGACCGCGACCTTTTACCACCGGCGGATCATCGAGGCGGGTCATTTGCTCGATGTTGCCTATCGCAACTGCATGGACTGGGAATACTACCTCCGGCTCACCCGTGCGGGTTTCACTTTCTCCTATCTAGCCGAGCCCCTGGCCGGCTTCCGCTGGCACGAGGAGAGCACCACGCAGAAGAACTGGCAGCGGATGATCGATGAAGGGCTGAAGGCGCAGCGAGCGCACATCCGTGAGGAGGGGCTGCCTTCATGGCTCGGTTGCTCGAGACTGCTTGGTATTCTCCGGCGATTGTTTCAGGCCCGCCGTGTGGGCAAGAGACTGCTGTGTCATGGCCGAATTCGCTAGAAGGCAGATGCCAGATCGGACTTCAGGATTGCCACTGGTCGTCTTCGCCCAGGTTCCGCCGCCGGAGCATGGGCAGAGCCGGATGGTGGCCTTGGGTTTGGAAGCGCTCCGGAATGCACCGGAGCGTTTTGATGTACATCACATCGATGCACGTTTTTCCGATCATCTGGATGAGATCGGGGAAGGCTCGCTGCGCAAGCTGTGGCGGGGTGCAGGATACGTGGTCCGGGCTGTGCACCTGCGCATGGGGCTGAAGCGCCCGGTACTCTATTATGTTCCGGGGCCGGTGAAGTGGAGTGCGGTGATCCGGGATTGGCTCGTGCTCGGAGTCCTCCGGATCAGCTACCGGACCGTCTGCTTCCACTGGCACGCGATTGGGCAGGGGGAATGGGCGACGGGGTCGGAGCGAGTGCGGCTCCCGGGTCCGGTCTGGCTCGACCGTATTGCCCGGACGATCAGCCGGATCGTGTTGTGGCGGCCGGAGAAGTCGCTGGTGGTGTGCGAGACCTCTCGTCGGGATGCGGACGCCTTGTCGTCGCGGGAGGTTCACGTGGTCCCCAACGGGGTGGATGCCCCTGCAGGACTGCGGATCCGCCCGGCCGAGGCGGGGGATTCCCTGCATCTCCTCTTTCTCGGGCATGGAACCCGGGCCAAGGGCTTGCTCGATCTGCTCGAGGCCCTTGAAGGACTGGCGAAGGAAGGACAGTTCGAGGAGTCGACCGAACTTCGACTCAGTCTCGCGGGAGGAATCTCACCGACGATCCGGGAAGCCTGCGACGAAGCGTTCGAGTCCTTGCGTGGCGTGTGGGGGGATCGGCTCCGGATCAAGGAGCATGGGTTTCTCGATTCCCGGCAGAAATGGGAGCTTTACCAGTCCGCCGACCTCTTCGTCGCACCGAGTCGTTGGGAAAGCTTCGGCCTGACGGTGGTGGAAGCGATGGCCACGGGTTTGCCGATCGTGGCTGCCGGCTCGGACGGGGTGACCGGCATTCTCGGGGAAGACTATGATTTTCTCGTTCCGGTGGGCGAACCGGAGCGACTGGCCGGTGCCCTCGGTGAAGCACTGGCCAAGCTCCGGAAGGGGGAACTGTCCGATCTCGGCCACCAACTCAGGGCCCGCTACGAGGAGAACTTCCGGCTGACGCATTTCCGCTCGGCCTTTGTCGAGGCACTGGGCTCCGAGGCCCGTGCGGTCGAAGCGCGCCCGCTCCGCCTGCTGGCCTACCTCGCGGACCAGAATCCGATGCTTGGACGGAGCCTGGGGATCTCGCGGATGACCGACGTGGTGCTGGGAGCGGTCGGTGAGCGGGAGGACGTCGAACTGGGCGTGGTGGTTTCCGGTTCTTCGGTCCAGGGGCCGGCGAACGCCAGTTCGGTGACGCGCTTGCCGTGGTCGACCAAGAGCCATCTGATGCGGGTGGTCACGGACAACCTTCATCCCATCCTCGGTTCCCCCTCGCGCCGCCCGGACGTCTGGTATTTCCCGAAGGGGTTCATGCCCCGCCTCCGCGGGCGCTGCCGCCCGGCGGTGGTGACCATCCACGACACGATCATCCAGTACTATCAGGACAATTATCCGAAGTGGCGCCTGGAGGCGGAATACACGTACTGGGCCGCAATGCTTCGGAACACGCTGAGCCATGCGGCGGCGATCATGACCGTCTCCGAGAACGCGAAGGGTCAGATCCTCGACTTCATGCGTCGGCACGGGCTTCCGGAGAAGGAGATCCACGTGACCTACGAGCCGTGCCTTTACGAGTCCCTCCCGCAACCGGAGGCCCCGGCGAAGGCGGACTACGTGCTGCATCTCGGTTCCCTGGAGCCGCACAAGCGGACGAGCTGGCTGGTGAAGCTGTGGGCGGAGGCGGTGCGTTCGGGCCGTGAAGTTCCGCAGTTGCACGTGGTGGGCAAGCTGCCGACGGAGGTGGAGAAGCTGGTCGGGGAAGTGCGGGAAATCGTGTATCTTCCCTTCCTCGAGGACCGGGCGCTGGTGTCGCAGTTCACCGCGGCCCGGGCGCTGATGTTTCCCTCGGAAGTGGAAGGCTTCGGCCTGCCGGCGATCGAGGCGTATTACCTCGGCACCCCGGTCTGTTACACGCTCGGGACCTCGATCGAGGAGGTGCTGGCACCGGCCGACGGCAAGGGCGGGTTCGATCTCGAAGATCCCGCCTCCCTGTGGTCGGCCCTCGACGAGGTATTGGCAATGACGCCGGAGGAGGTTCGCGACTGTGGCCTGGCGCTGCGGGAGAAATACAGTTCCCGGCAGGTGGTCGAGCGGATGATGGAAGTGTTTGAGAGAGTGGCTCGTGATCGGTGATCGGTGATCGGTGAGAAGTGAGAAGTGAGAAGTGAGAAGTGAGAAGTGAGAAGTGAGAAGTGAGAAGTGAGAAGTGAGAAGTGGGCGCGGCATGGCCGCCAAGGTCAGGCGGTATTGGAACGCCGGGTTCACCCGGCTTGCCAGGGTGAGGAGAGGCGAGGCCGGGGCGCGGGGAAAGGAGGGGCGCATTGCACTTGTCCCGCCGTAGCCTTGGCGAAGGGGGAGGCGCCCGGAGGTGACGGTGGGGGGAGAATGAGGGGAGCTCCGCGCGGGGTATTCGCCTCACACCGACGGGGCACCTCCTCCTTCGCCACCACCTTTGCCAAAGCTACGGAGCCTCATGAAGGCTTCGGAGGACAGGTGCAGGACACCGCTCCTTTCGGGCTGCGCCCGTGAAGATGGGGGGCAAGAATCTGAAACGCTGAATGCGGCGGGAGCGGTAGCGACCCTTACCCGGGTAAAGCCTGAGCGGCATGGGGCGAGCACCTTTCCTTCGCTTTGTCATTCCTTGACTTCTTGAGCCATTATGAGCACTTTTGAGTCATGAAAAGTCCTTCCGTCCTGCTTCGAGCCCGGGTTCCAGAGGAGCGGTATCGCAATGCCGAGCAGATTCTGAATCGTCTGGGATTGAATCCGGGGGATGCGGTCAATCTGCTTCTGGCTCAGATCGAGCTTCGTCAGGGACTGCCTTTTGACGTTTCCCTGAGTGGCGGCGGCTTGCTGACATCGGCCCAGCAGGCTGAATCATGGACGGAGGCGCTGGGTGAATACTGAGTCTTCGGCGGGGGAGGTCTGGTTCGCCGATCTCGGGATGGCGGTCAAGAGTCGGCCCGTGCTGGTGCTGGCTTATCCTTCCTCCGACGACGCCCGCGCTCTTGTGATCGTCGCACCACTCACCTCCCAGATCCGTGGAATGCGGGGTGAGGTGGAAATTGGCAAGCCTCGCTGGCTGCCCAAGCGATCTGCCGTCAACGTGCAGGGCCTCGCGAGTTTCGACCGGCACGCTCTGTTCCGGCGCATGGGCCGCCTCGACACCGCAGCGATGGACAAGGTGAAAGCCGCGCTGCGTGATATCCTGAACCTTTGACCCCGTCTCAGTCGCTCTCCACCGGCAGGGCGCCTCGCCCTTCGCCAAGGTTACGGCGGGACAAGTGCAAGGTGCCGTTCTTTCGGCTTCGCCGGAAGCCCTCTCGTTTCAGCATTTGTTTCCCCTTCCTTCGTCTTGTTTTTCCGGCGAATGCACTGAGAATGAGGACATGGAGCTTTTGCAGCGGATTACCGTGGAAGAAGGAAAGTGCGGCGGGAGGCCGTGCATCCGGGGGTATCGCATGCGGGTGTCGGATCTGCTGTCGCTGCTTGCGCATGGTGCGACTCATGAGGAGATCCTCGAAGACTATCCCTTTTTGGAAGCTGACGATATTTCCGCGTGCCTGACATACGCCGCGCATCAGGCGGATCATGCGGTGGTGGCGGTGGCGTCGTGAAGTATCTGATCGACAACCAATTGCCCGTCGCGCTGGCTCGGGCGCTGGCCGAAAGTGGCCGGGATGCCGTCCGCGTGCTCGATTGGAACCTTGCGCAAACCAGTGATCCGATGATTTGGAAGAGGGCGCTGGATGAGGGGATGATTGTGATCACCAAGGACGAGGACTTCTTTCACTTGGCCAACCGGGAGGGGGACCGAGGGCGAGTTTTGTGGATTCGGATGGGCAACACGCGGAAAGCAGCCTTGTTGTCCCGCATTCTTCCCCAGATGGCAGAGATCGAGGGTTGGTTCAACGAAGGCCAGCGGGTGGTTGAAGTTCGTGGATAGGCGATGTTGAGGGTTGGGCAGGCGGGAAGCGCCGGAGTGGCGCTCTCCGGAGCGCCATGAGAAAGGGAAGGCGAACTCCGGTCGCCGTGGTGCGCTGAATGATCGGAAGGCTGGAAAGCCTCCTTCCCTTTCATATGGCCCCTTGAAAGGAGCCACTCCTTTCCGTGGCGGCTGCCACGCGGTCAGACCTCCACCCGGCCCAGCGAGATGACTTCGATTTTCTTGATGTCTGGAAAATCCAGACCGCCTGCGGGTGAAGCCGCCGATCCTGGTCGGTCGCCTCAAGCAGCACATTGGTATCGACCAACAGCCTGCGACCTCGATCAATCTTCATAAATGGCTTCCCGGGTCCAATTCTGCCGACCTCCGGCCTTCACGGTAAGGAGTGCAAATTCATCGGGTTCGGGCTCAATCACCTCCCGCGCGGCCTCCTCCAGCAGCGTAAGGAGTTCGCCCTGAAGTGAACGATGATGCCGGGCTGCCCGCCGCTTGAGCCGTTCAACCGTTTCTTCCGGCACCTCCCGGATGTGCAGCGATTTCATACCGGTAGCATCATGCTTTCAATCCAAGGAGCAAGGTGGAAGCGCCGGGTTCACCCGGCTCGCCAAGGTGAGGAGAGGCGAGTCCGAAGCGAGGGGAAAGGAGGGGCGCATTGCAGGCGCCCGGGGGTGACGAAGGGGGGCGCCTGCGGCGCAGTGGTGAGTGAGAAGTGGTTGTGAGACGGAGCGCCGGGGTGAGGAGGTGTGGTGAGGGGTGCAAGGAGGGGCACCTTGCAGGTGCCCGGAGGTGACGGTGGAGAGAGAATGAGGAGGGCTTCGAGCGTTGCATTCGCATCACGCCGACACGGCGTCTCCCCCTTCGCCAAGGCTACGGCGGGACAAGTGCAATGCGCCGCTCCTTTCGGGCTTCGCTCGGTGCCTTCTTATTTCAGCTTGTCAGCCTTTACTCTTCAGTGACCGACAATATCTATCTCCAGCTCACGGAAGCGTTCAATCGGGGCAGGACCCGTGCGATTGTCAGTTCCGGGCAGGCGGTGGTGTTGCATCGGCTTGCCATCATGAGCAAGGACGGCGACTGGATCGTCCGGGAAAATCCTGAGGATCTCGCCTTCATCCGGGATGAACTCGGGCGGCGAGGTGCCACCTATCGGTTCGGCGCGCCCCTGGACGAGCGCTGGCTGGCGGGGGGATGGAGTTCCCACTTCGAGTTTGCAGCCAACGGCATGAGGGTCCGTTGCGATTTCTTCTCGAGGCCACCCCGCCTTTCCGCCAATGAGTTGGGTCAGCTTTGGGAGCGGGAGGGTCGGAAGCCGCTTCCCTACCTCGATGTGGAATCCCTGGTGCGGGTGAAGCAGACGCAGCGGGAGAAAGACTATGCGGTGATCGGCGAACTCGCCCGCAAGCTTCCGCCCGAGCGCCAGTTGCTTTGTTCGAGAAGCGCCCGGGATCTCATCGAACTGGCATCCCGGGATCCCGACATGGTGAGCACACTGATTTCGGAAAGACCTCTGCTTGGGCATGCCGTGCGAGGGGACCGGGAGGCGCTGGAGGAATCGCTCGACCGGGAGCGGAGAAGTCTGATGAGGGCGGACGAGGAACGGCTCGATGCCTACGCGGTGGCGGCCGCTCCATGGCGTGCGGCATGGCCGGGCTTGCAGTCTTCCCTTGGCGGGGTGCCGCTTGGCAAGGCCCATGCAGGCATCTTGCAGGCGGCGGAAGGAGTGTTACCCTTTAATCCATGAGTGGGAAGTGCGGCCCGGTCCGTCAGGAGTTTCTCAGCGAGGAAGACCTGGACCTCCAGAACCTGAGTTGGGAGGAACTGATCGCCGTATGGAATCAGTGGCTGTTGCAGGCGCAGAGCACGAACGACGAGGACAAGGACTCCTATGAGCATGGAGTGTTCCAGAATGTAAAAGTTGAAAGCGGGGAAGCGGGGAAGCGGGGAGCGGGGAGCGGGGAGCGGGGAGCGGGGAGCGGGGAGCGGGGAGCGTGGAGCGGGGAGCGGGGAGCGGGGAGCGTGGAGCGGGGAGCGGGGAGCGTGGAGCGTGGAGCGGGGAGCGGGGAGCGGGGAAGAGTGAAGAGTGAGGAGTGAGGAGTGAGGAGTGAGGAGTGAAGCGTGAAGGAGCGCCGGGTTCACCCGGCTTGGCGAAGGTGACGCGGTATCGGGAAAGCGTGGAAAGAGCCGAGGTCTCAAAGTCCAAAAGTCGAAAGTCCTCCCGCTGCGGTGGCCCGAACATCGAGCACTCTGGCTCTCATCCTGCTCTCAGCATTGATTCCTCCCCCTCGGTCTTGTCTTTCTCAAAATCGCACGGAATATGGCTCCATGACTGAAGCACTTGAAATCCAGTCCCATGTACAGATCGACGACGACGGTCGCGCCTGGATCGATGACTCGAATGTCAAGGTCGTTGAAGTCGTCCGGGATCATATCGCCTACGGGTGGAGCCCCGAGGAGATCCACTGGCAATATCCTCATCTCGGTCTCGCCCAGATTTATGCCGCATTGGCATACTACCACGACAACCGATCCGCCATGGATGGTGAGATCGAAGCGAGCTTGCTGGCTGCCGACACAGCGGCTCGAATCGCCGAGGATTCTCCAATCGCTCTCAGGCTCAAGGGCCTGTCCCGACGATGAGTCTTTCGCTTTCCATGGATGTTCACGTCCCCCGTGCGATCACCCGGTCCTTGATTGCAGGTGGAGTCGATGTCATCACCGCACAGGAGGACGACTGCGCGAGAATGCCTGATCCCGAGCTGCTTGATCGGGCGAGTTCGCTTGGTCGCATCATCTTCACCCGGGATGATGATCTGCTCGCTGAAGCAACCCGCAGGCAGCGTGAAGCCCTCTCGTTTGACGGTGTGATTTATGCCCACCAGATGCGCGTGAACATCGGCCAGTGCATTCATGACCTTCGTCTGATGGCGGAATGCCTGATGCCGGAAGAGGTGGTTGATACCGTCATTTACCTTCCCCTGAAATAGCGCCGAGCGGAAAGGAGCGCCGGGTTCACCCGGCTCGCCAAGGTGAGGAGAGGCGAGTCCGAAGCGCGGGGAAAGGAGGGGCGCATTGCAGGCGCCCGGAGGTGGCGGTGGAGAAAGAATGAGGAGGGCTTCGCGCGTCGCATTCGCATCACACCGACACGGCGCCTAACCCGGATTTCTCACGTCCCGTGAGAAATCCGCCCGGAGGGCCGACGGAGTCGGGGTTAGCCTCGATAGGCACTGCAACACACTGTCTAACAAAAACTATCGCCAGAATCTCCTGCAGTGCCGTATCGGTCTGGCCTGCGGCCAGATGCATTTCTCACTCGTGAGAAATGCAGGCTAAAATGCGCCGCTCCTTTCGGCTTCGCCGGATGTCCTTTCAGCATTTCAGTTTTTCAGCATCTCAGCTTTTGCTCCCCAAATGCTCCGTGCCATTTTGAGAAACGCGGGCTTTGATCCGCGCCGTCTTGTTTCGGCGTGGCGTGGCTGGCGGCGCTATGTCCGCGATAGGAGATCCTTCCGCTCCGCGCAGGGAGCCGGGGCCTGGAAGTGGGGCCGCGAGCTGCCGATGCTGACGGAGTGGGAGGAGCAGGCCGGATCATTAGGAGCCTATTTCCACCAGGATCTGACGGTGGCCCGTTGGGTGCGCGAGGCGGAGCCTCAACGCCATGTCGATGTGGGTTCCCGGATCGACGGATTCATCGGTCATCTTGCGGTGTTCCGGGAAGTCGAGGTGCTGGACATCCGGCCGTTGAACGAAGCCATTCCCGGAGTGTTGTTTCATCAACTCGACCTGATGGAACCGCTTCCGGCCGAGTGGGTCGCATCCACGGATTCGCTCTCCTGCCTCCATACGATCGAGCATTTCGGGCTGGGCCGATATGGCGATGCCATCGATCCCACGGGCCACGACCAGGGGCTTCAGGCTCTCAAGTCGATGGTTCGGCAGGGTGGACGGCTTTATCTTTCGACACCCATTGGTGACGAGCGGATCGAGTTCAATGCCCACCGGGTCTTTGCGCCATCGACCGTGGCGGGCTGGTTTGACACAGGATGGGAGATCGAGAAGAGCGCGATCCTTGATGAACGGAACCGGCTGGAGGAGTCGGTGGGTGCGGAGGCCTTGCTCGGGTACTCCGGGAAGACCGGCCTGGGGATGGTTGTGGCGAGGAAGGAGAGCGGTTCCTTGGTCGGTAGCACGAGTTAAGTTCTTGGAGCCGTGAAGCAATTGCTCTTGAATCGAGGGGTAAGGGTGATTCTGGCGGCTTTGCTGGTACTGGCAGCTTTTCGACAACTGTTTCAGGCAAGCCGATGGGGGCACGAAAGCTGGCAGATCGGCGACTGGCTGATTCACTACGGCAACGGGTTTGTGCGCCGTGGTTTGGCGGGAAGCCTGTTTCGCGAGCTGTCGGATTGGTCCGGCATTGCGGCGAATCATCTCGTGATCGGCTTCAGTCTGATGGCGTTCCTTTCGCTCGTCGCCCTGCTGCTTCGATGGGGATCCAAGGTGTTCTCGCCAGCGTTGCTGTTATCCTGCGTGGTGCTGGGATTTCCGGCCTATCAGGACGGCATGGTGCGCAAGGACTGCCTGCTGCTCCTGCTGTGGGTGGGTTGCCTGTGGGCTCAGGACCGGATCAAACCGCCGATGTTCCGTTTTTTGGCAGTGAACCTGTTGGCCTGCACGGGGGTGTTGATGCATGAGGCTTTCGCCTTCTTCGCGTTACCGGGGCTGGTGCTGCTAGATCGGGGTGGCCCCCTTGATTGGCGGGCGGTTGCCGGTCGGGCTTTCTCCATCCTGCCCGCGCTCGGGTGCCTGGCCTTGGTGATCATTCATCACGGCAGTCCGGAAACGGCGCGGGAGATCCATGAATCGTGGCTGCCGCTCTGGCGGGAGATTGAAGGCCCCAGAGTGGATCTGACGGAGCCGGCGGCGGCGATTGCAGCACTGGGCTGGAGTGCCGGTGAAGGCATCGGGTTGACCAAGGGCATCTGGGGTGCGGGGCTTTATCAGCCCTTGTGCTGGGCGATGGTGTTCGGCGTCAGCACCTTGCTGGTCCTCGCGTTCACCCGGTCAGAGCCGGGACCCCAAGGTCGGGCCGATCTTCTCGGGCTTCTGCTGTTTCAGTTGATCTTCATCTCGCCGTTGTTCGTCGTCGGGATCGACTACGGGCGTTGGCTGTTCCTGTGGGTGGTGAGTTCAATGGTCTTGCTGCTGAGAGAAAGGGAGTTGCCTGCATGCGTGGGAGCGCGGGTTCATGCGTGCTTGGAGTGGTCGCCGATCCGGGGCGTGCTGGACCGGCTTTCCGGTCACGAGTGGGTGTTCCTCCTCTTCGGCGTGCCGGTGCTGTGGAGCCTTCGAAACTTCCTGACGGCGGGTCCGCTGCCCCATCATGTCTGGCATTGGGTGAATTCGTTTTGAATGATGGCGCATTCCGGAGATCAACAGGTTGATGGCGACCGCAAGCGGGCGTTCATTCTGGCCTTGTGGCTGGCATTTCCCTCGTTCGGGTTCGTGCAGGAGCATGCCGGCACCTGGGTGATCGTTCCTTATCTGGCCGGGGTGGTTGCAGTGGTGTTGCTTGGTTGGCACCGGTTGCCGTTGCCCGAGCGCTGGCTGGGCCGGCATTTCGGGTGGGTCGTGTTGGCATGCCTGATCGGGATGGCTGTTGCGCACGTGGCGTTGCACCCCTTCGAGGATGGCCGGGGGGCGGGTTTCAGCAGTGACCGCGACGAGGCGCTCGAAATCGCGGTCGGACGGTTGATCGATGGCGAGTATCCCTACTATCCGCAAGGCGAAGGGGCCGGGCCTCTTTCCGTGCTCCCGGGTGGCATCCTGCTTGCCGCGCCATTCGTGTTGATCGGCAAGGTCGGGTTGATCAATGTTGCCTGGCTCGCAGGCTTTCTGCTGGTGATGCGTCGGGAGCTTGGCTCGGCGGCCTGGGCTCTGTGGATGTTGGGAGCCTCGCTGGTGGTGTCTCCGGCAGCGGCGTATGAATTTGTTTCTGGAGGTGATTTGCTTGCCAATGCGATTTACGTTTCGGTCGGCTGCTGGTGGTGTCTCCGTTTGTGGTCAGAGGAAAAGCTCAGGGTCTGGCGGGCGCTGGGGGCTGCGGCCTTTCTTGGAATTGCGGTGGCTTCGAGGGCAAGTTTTCCGCTCCTCTGCCCACTGGTGGTTGCGTGGTTGTGGCAGCGGGCAGGGATCGTTCGGGCGGCTGGCTGCGCCGCAGTGACCGCTGGAGTTTCGCTGGGGTTGATTGGAGGATTTTACCTCTCCGATCCGGAATCCTTCACGCCCTTCGGGTCTCGCAACAAGCTTGTGGTGCATGGCGCTCCGGAGTGGTTGCAGCACGCGATCCTGGCAGCCACGCTGATAGCGGTGGGCTGTTTCACGATCGCGTTTCTCGCGCGGTGGTGCGTGGCTGACCGGCAGCAATTTTTCCGTGCCAGCGCCTGGATCACTTCGATTCCGCTGGCGGGAATGATCCTGGCCGCATCGGTCCTCGGCGGGCGGATCGATTTTTCAATCCTGCACGACCGATTCGGGCTGATGTGTGTGCCATTTGCCCTGCTCGGTTGGGGAGGCGTGGCCGGGGAAAGGAGGGGCGCATTGCAGGCGCCCTGAGGTGGCGGAGGAGAGAGAATGAAGAGAGGTTTGCGCTTCGCACCCACCCGGCGCCTCCTCCTCCGCCAAGGCTACGGCGGGACAAGTGAAATGCGGCGCTCTTTTCGGGCTGCATCCGCAGGAAAGGAGGGGCGTCGTTCCGGCGCCCGGAGGTTTTGGTGAGGTGAGAATGAAGTGAGTGCTGCGCTTCGCATTCGCTCAGCACCGACGAAGGCGCCCGAAAGACGCCGCTCCTTTCGGGCTGCGCCCGTGGGAAAGGAGAGGCACCTTGCAGGTGCCCGGAGGTTCCGGTGAGGTGAGAATGAAATGAGTGCTGCGCTTCGCATTCGCTCAGCACCGACGAAGGCGCCCGAAGGACGCCGCTCCTTTCGGGCTGCGCCCGTGAAATAGAAATGAGCTGGCAGGCGATTCAATTTCTTCGCTGCTCGGAAGAGGTGAAGGTCACACACAACCGGCTGCCTCACTGGCAGCAGGAAGAAGGCTGCTACTTCCTGACGTTCCGGCTGGGTGATTCGTTGCCGTCGAGCCTGTTGGAGCGTTTCCGCGGTGAACGACATCGCTGGCTTTCCTTTCATCCGGAACCGTGGGATGAGCAGACGGAAGAAGAATATCATCGGCGATTCAGCACCCGGATCGACGCGTGGCTCGACGCGGGTCATGGGCGATGCATCTTGGCTGATCGGGAGAATGCGAGCTTGGTCAGTGCGGCGTTTCATTACTTCGAAGGTGAACGCACGATCCAGCACGCCTTTGTGATCATGCCGAATCATGTCCATCTGCTTTGCTCGCTGGCAAAGGGCATGGATCTCGGTGCGATCGTGTCATCCTGGAAATCGCACACCGCCAAGGCAATACGCCGCCGGTTGGGTGAGAGAGGCCCTCTGTGGCAGCGGGACTACTTCGACCGTCTGATCCGCAGCCGTGAGCACTTCCTGAAAGTCGCCCGCTACATTCGGAAGAACCGGGTGGCGGTGCCGACCGCCATGCACTACGAGGCACCCTGGCTCCAGTCGTTGTTGGACGGCTGAGAGGAGGGGCGCATTGCAGGCGCCCGGAGATGGCGGAGGAGAGAGAATCAGGAGAGCTTAGCTTCGCACGGCGCATTCGCCTCAAACCGACGGGAGCGCCTCCCCCTTCGCCAAGGCTACGGCGGGACAAGAAGAATGCGCCGCTCCTTTCGGGCTGCGCCCGCGGGGAAGGAGAGGCATCGTGCCGATGCCCTGCGTGAGCGGTAAAGGCTGAATAAATATTGCTCCGCGCGGGGTATTCGCTTCGCACCGGCACGGCGCCTGCAATGCGCCGCTCCTTTCGGCTTCGCCGCTTTTGAATTCTGATGAAAATCGAAACCACCCATCCTGACCCGGAAGCTCCGGTGGATCCCCGGGCTGTGGCGATGCTGCCGGCGGTGGGGGGCTTTCCGCCGTCGGATCGAGGCCTGTTCCTCGCCGGTTACGGGGAACTGTGCCGGGTCGACCTGAGCGGACGGCGGGCGCTGGAGATCTGTGGCGGCTTCGGCAAACTGGCGGCGGGCCTCGCAACGGCCTATCCGGAAGCGGAGATCATCGGCCTGGACCTGTACGCCGCCTCCGGCCCGGAGATCGAGGAACGGCTCAGGGAGCTACCGGGCCTTTCGTATGTGGCGGGCGATGCCTTCGATCTGTCCCGATATGAGGACGAGAGCTTTGACCTCGTGTTCGGACAGGCGGCGTTGCACCACCTCGCGCACGACATCGACGGCTTGCGGCGTGAGGTGACGCGGGTGTTGAAGCCGGGCGGGCGCTTCGTCTTCATCTTCGAACCACTCGGCCACAACCCCCTGTTCGCCGCGATCCGGGCCTGGCGGTTCGCGCTGGCCGAATCGGGTGATGAGAGCAATTTGTACTTCTCCCAGTTCGAGAAGCTCGCTCAGGGCTTTTCGAAATGCGAGGTCCAGTGCTTCAACATCCTCGGCTACCCGATGAAGGCGCTTTCGGATCGGATGCAATCGCTGGCGGAGCTGGTGCAGCGGATCGACCATCGATTGATGTCGTGGTTTCCCGCGCTGAAGAAGTACGCGGCGAACTGCAACCTGGTGCTTACCAAGTAAAAGCTGAGAAGCTGAAATACTGAAAAGCTGAAACTGTCTTGCTCTCCGCTGTCGGCTCCCCTCTCCTCGCTCATGAAGTGGTTCACCTGCACGCCGGTTGCCTTTGGAGGTGGCGAGGACTTCTTCTGCCGCGACAGCGGGCTGCTGTCGCGGGGCTTCCGGGCGATCGGGGTGGAAAGCCGGGCGGTGATGCCGGGCGAACGGAAGCCGGAGGATCTCGACGAGCTGATCCGAACCGACGCTGCGAATCTCGAATCAACCAGTTGGTGGGAGAGCCACGGCCTCGATGGGGTGGTGCTCTACGCCTGGGGGAGGCCGAAGTTCCGCCGGGTGGCGGAGGCGATCCACCGGGCGGGGATCCGGCTGGTGCTCAACCAGGACAGCCGGGGAATGGTCAGTCCCCGATGCGGGCTGAAGAACTGGCTGGCGTCCGAGAAGGTGGTTTCCGGACTGGGGAGGGTTCCGGGGGCGTGGTGGAAATACGCGGCATCGGTGGGGCGGGGGCTGAGTGTCGGGCTGCTTGCGACCGATCCTCTGCGTGCCCGTCACCTCAGGCATGGGGATCGAATTGCAGCAGTTTCACCGAGGGCGGCGGAGCACTATCGCGCGCTTTGTCGCAACTACATCGGGGAGGACGTCGGCAAGCGGGTGTGCTGCATCCCGCACCCGGTCAGTCCCGACTTCCATCCGGGCGACGGCACCCGCGAGCGACGGGTGGTGGCGGTCGGTCGCTGGGACGACGAGCTTCAGAAGCGCAGCTCGTTGCTGATGGCGACGTTCGAAAGGCTCCTGAAGAAGGATGCGGCGGTGGGCATCGACCTGATTGGCGACACTCCGGACAAGTTCAACGAATGGCGTGCGCACTTGCCGAGGGATCACGGGCAGAGAGTCACGCTGCATGGTCGCATCACTCCGGATCGCATCGTCGACCTTCTGCAGCGGGCGAGAATCATCTACTGTTCCTCCGCCTTCGAGTCGTTTCACATCGCCTCGGCGGAAGGTCTCTGCACCGGATGCACGGTGGTGAGTTCAAGGTCGATTTGCCTGCCGAGTTTCGAGTGGTTCCTGTCGGAGGGCGACGGTCGCTTTGCCGAAACCGATGATGCCGCCGGTCACGCCGCGGCCATTGTGGATGAAATGGCTGCGTGGGACGCGGGAGGGAGGGATCCCCACGACATCGCTCACCGCTGGGCGGGCCGGCTCCATGCGCCCCGGGTGGCGCAGCAGGTGCTTGGGTTGTTCGAGGACGAGGATGCCGGAGGAAAGGAGGGGCGCATTGCAGGCGCCCTGAGGTGACGGTGGAGAGAAAATGAGAAGAGCTTCGTGCGTCGCATTCGCATTGCACCGGCACGGCACCTGAAATGCGCCGCTCCTTTCGGCCTGCGGCCGCTTTGAGATGCAACCATGATCCGGATCATCATGCGCGGCCGGACGGGGAACAACCTGTTCCAGTATGCCTTGGGGCGGGTTCTGTCGCAGAGGCACGCGTCCCGGTTGGTCCTGGACGGCTCGCTGTTCCAGCCGAGCGATTGGGAGGTGGCCTCCCGTATCCGGGATCTGCCCCTGCGGGCAGAGCTCAGGCGCGGCCTGTCGCTTCCCAGCCGTGCGGTGAGGAAGTTCACGGGCAAGCATCCGTGGGAACTGCTCGGGATTCCCGTGATCCGGGAGCCTGGTGACGACACGAGCTTCAACCCCGCCTTTCTGGATGCACCCGCCCATTGCGTGATCTCCGGCTTCTTCCAGTCCCCGCGCTATTTCAGTTCCATCGAGGACGATCTGCGTCGCGAGCTGGACCTCTCAACGCTGGCTTGGCCGGAATCGACGCGTGAGCAGGCCCGGATGTTGGCCGATTCGGAGACGGTTGCCGTTCATGTCAGGCGCACCGACTACGTCGGCCGCGATGTCTTCGACCTCTGCGGTTTGGACTACTACCGGACCTGCATCTCCCGGATGCGGGATTCACTGAGTCGCCCGCGGTTCTTTGTGTTCTCCGACGACCCGGCCTGGTGCGCTGACAACTTCCGGGGTGACGACATCGCGATCATGCCGCCGCCCGACGATCCCAAGGATCCCCTTCACGATCTCCATCTGATGAGCTGCGCCCGACACCACGTCATCGCCAACAGCAGCTACTCGTGGTGGGCGGCGTGGCTTGGCAAGCACCCTCGGCAGAAGGTTCTGGCGCCGGGTCGGTGGTTCGGGGGAAGCGAGATCCACGCCCCCATGCATGACCGGCTGGGCCAGGGTTGGGAGACCGTTGAGGTTTGAACCGGGGGGAGTGGCTGCCGCTGAAAGTTGCAAAAACCTGCCGATTTTCAGCCCTTGACTAGCGCGCATAAATGTGCGCACATTATATTATGCGCACGACGATTGAATTGCCCGACCGCTTGTTCCGGGAGGCGAAGACCCTGTCGGCGGCAAAGGGTGAGACCTTGAAGGAGTTCTTTACGGCTGCGCTTGAGCGGGCGGTGGCGGAGTCTTCGGAAGTCGAGCCACGGCGGATGGTTCGACCGCCGATTCGTGGGCGCGGTCCGATCCCACCGAGGACCAACGCGGAGCTGGCGTCTTTGTTGGAGTCCGAGGATCTTGAGAAGTCCTCATGAAATCCTTGGTCGATGTGAATGTGGTCTTTGCCATGCTGGTGGAAGGCCATTCGCATCATACCGTCGCGTGGAATTGGTGGGAACGACAGCCGGTTGAGGGTGTCCTTCTCTGTCTACCGGTTCGCCTCGGTGTGTTGCGACTCCTGACCAATGCCCGAGCGATGGGGAGCGCTCCGGTGAGTCCAGATGAGGCTCTTCTTGCATGGGATGAGATGGAGGCTGATGAACGGACTTGTTGGCTGACCGATCCGTCCGGGCCTGCTGCGGAAACCTGCTTCCGCAGGAATGTTGCCGGTCGGAGTCCGACGCCCAATCTATGGACGGATGCTCTTCTTGCGGGCTGGGCCGAAAGCGCCGGCTGCCGACTGACCTCCTTCGACGCAGGCTTTCGCTCCTTCCCGGGCCTGGATTTCGAATGGTTGGGGAGCTGACGGGATCGGCACGATATTGTTTCTGCGGGTTGTCTGCGGCATTCCTGCCGCAGACCATTTCGTCGGCTTCCGGCTGCCGACCTTTCAGGTTAGACTGCGGCTGGAAGCCACAGCCACGGCCTGCCGCTGGAAGCGGCAGCAACCCATCGTCATGAACTTCACCATCGTCACGCCGAACCTGAATTACGGACGCTTCCTGGGGGAGTGCCTGCAGAGCGTGGCCGACCAGCAGGGGGTGGAGTGGGAGCATCTCGTCATCGATGGCGGGTCCAATGACGACAGCGCCGAGGTGGCGGCACGGTTCGAGCATGCCAGCTGGATCCAGGAGCCGGACGAGGGGATGAGCGATGCGATCAACAAGGGCTTTGATCGCGCCCGGGGCGAATGGGTGATGTGGCTGAATGCCGACGACCGCCTTAAGCCGGGCGCCCTGACGCAGATGCTGACGGTTCTGCGAAAATCGAGCGCAGACATCGTTTACGGGAATTGGGATTTCATGGATGCCGATGGTGAACACCTGCGCCACGTCAGGGCTCCCCGCTGGTCCCGCTTCGTCCACGTCCACCACCATTGCTTCGTCGGATCCACGGCGGCGTTCTACCGGAAGTCGACGGTCATCGACGCCGGGCATCGCCTGCGGGTCGATTTCAAGTATGTGATGGATGGGGAGTTCTACGCGCGACTGGATGCCGCCGGGCTGCGTTTCGAGCACGTCGACCCGACCGTGGCCGAATTCCGGATGCACGGGGAGAACCTCTCGCAGCGCCATCTTGGAGGGACCCGTGACGTGGGAGAACTCCTCGAGGCCGAGAAGCAGTTCAGTGAGTCGCGTGCCGTCCGCCGTGCCTATGGCGTGACCCTTTTCCGTGATCCCTACCTGAACGGAATCATCGACGGCTTGCTCTGGATTCTGGCGAAGGGCTGGAAAGCCGTTCTCCGGCTCCGGGGTTGAACACCCTCGCCGAGACCCGACGCATGATCCGCAAACTCATCAGTCTTTATCGGGAGGTCTTCATTGACCCGATGCCGCTGGAGGAGTTCTCCGACTACGACGACTACTGGGATCAGCGGGTGAGGCAGGAACCCAAGTACCGCTTTGTCTGGGTGGCCGACCGCCTGCCCGAGCAGGGCAGGCTCCTCGATGTGGGATGTGGTGACGGGGCTTTTCTGGAGCACGCCCGACAGGTGCGTCCCGACCTCGGGACGGTCGGGATCGATGGTTCCGCCACGGCCATTGAAAAGCTGAAGGAAAAGGGGCTGGAGGGTGCGGTGGTCGGGGACCTGGATCGACCCGATCTTTCGGGCTTCCGTGACGTCGATGTCGTGGTGGCGATGGAGATCATCGAGCATCTCGCCGAGCCCGAGCGCCTGATGGAGGAGATTCGGAAGACCGAGGCGCGGACCGTTTACATCACCATCCCGAATCTGGGCTTCATCCTCAACCGCCTGCGACTGGCGCTGGGAGGGAAGATGCCGGTCACCGCCATCGTCTATCACATCAAGGAGCACCTTCGGCACTGGACCGTTCGCGACTTTCGTCACTGGGCGGATCATTGCGGCTTCACGGTCGAACACTACGTCGGTCAGAACGGCTTCTTCGGCCTTTGGCGCATCTGGCCTTCGCTGTTCGCCCGGCAGATGATCTATGTGCTGTCGCCCAAGGCGCGCTGAACTCCAAGCATGATGAAACGCATCCTCACCTACGGGACCTTCGACCTCTTGCACCGCGGGCACATCGAGCTGCTGCGCCGCGCCCGCGAGATGGGGGATTTTCTGATGGTGGGACTGTCCACCGATGGATTCAACGCCCTCAAGAACAAGAAGTCGTTTTACGCCTACGAGGAGCGCAAGCTGGTGCTCGAGGCGATTCGTCATGTCGATGAGGTCATCCCGGAGGAGAACTGGGAGCAGAAGGCGGACGACATCCGTGCGCATCGGATCGACATGCTGGTCATGGGCGATGACTGGCGGGGAAAGTTCGACGACCTGCGTTCCATTTGCGAGGTTGCCTACCTGCCCCGCACGGCCGGCATCAGCACCAGCATGGTCAAGGCCCGCCTGAGTCTCGGAGGAAACTCCGAAATCCGGTATGAGTGAGGCACATCCGTGATCGCCATGCGTGAATTGCTCCGCTTCCTGTTCGAGTGGCTCCATCGTTGGATGCCCAAGGCGAACCACACGGTCATCTACGGATGGCCGGATGGCGAGGACCAGAGCCGGGCGCTCGAGCAGTCCCTCCAAGCGACCCGCCTCGAGCGGGTCGTTTTGCTTCTGGAGCGACCGGAGGAGGCCTCGTGGGCCGACGGTCCCAAGACCCGCCGTGTCCGGAAAGCGTCCCTCGCCGGGATCGGCTGGTTCCTCCGCGCCCGCTATGTGTTTTTCAGCCACCCGTGCTTCGTCCGGCGGTTTCCCGCGAACGTCGTCTCGGTCAACTGCTGGCACGGCATGCCGATCAAGAAGATCGGCGCCATGATCGAGAATGACGAACCCATCCGCTGCAGCCACACGCTGGCCACGTCCCCGTTCTGGGGTGAGATCATGCAGCGGACGATCATGAAGCCGGGTGGCGACATCCTCGCCACCGGCCTGCCGCGCAACGACCGCTTGTTCGTGCCCCGGCACGAGGTCTTCGAGAAGCTCTCGCTCGATCCCGGCCAGCGGCTGGTGCTCTGGTTGCCCACCTACCGGACCAGCCTGCGCGGCCTGCCGCGTGAGGACGGTGTCGATTACGGCAATGCCTTTGGATTGCCCGACGCCGACCCGGAAGAGTTGAATGACTTCTTGGGGCGGCATAAGGCGCGGATGGTCGTCAAGCCGCATCCGATGGCTTCGACGTCAGGGTTCCAGTCATGGAGTCATCTGAAGATCATCGACGATGCCTGGCTGGCCGGTCGTTCGGTTTCCCTCTACGAGCTGCTCGGAGCCAGCGCCATGCTGATTACCGACATTTCCAGTGCGGTGATCGACTACCTGCTGCTTGACCGACCGGTGATTCATGCCTTTCCGGATCTCGACGAGTATCGGGCTTCGCGCGGATTCACCGTTGAACCGATCGAGGACTACCTCGCGGGTGCGGTGGTCCGGGATCAGCGGGGATTGGTGGCGGCGCTTGAGAAGGAACTCGGCGGGGATGACCCGCACGCGGAACGTCGGCAAAAGCTCCTCGAGCTGTCCCACCAGCACCGTGACGGGGCAGCGACGAAGCGCTTGCTCGAGTCGATCGGGTTGTAGAAAGGAAGGGCACCTTGCAGGTGCCTGGAGGTGACGGAGCGAGACCGGGCACAGGCCCCGCAATCACGCCCGTGGGGCACCTGCAAGGTGCCCCTCCTTTCCCGTCCGCCACTTGCGGAACACCCAGAGGGCCATGAGCATGCCGAGGGCATCGGTGGCCAGGTCGACAAGGTCCGTCCAATCAAATCCATAGCCGAAGCCCCACTGGGCGGCTTCGACGGCAAGCGCGAGAAGAGCGGCGAGGGTCAGACCCCGCCGCTCTTCTTGCGTCAGGACGAGGAATGCCAGGGTCGGGACGAAGAACAGCAACCCGTGCAGCAGCGGGCGGAGGGGACGGAGTTGGATCTTCCAGCGCAGCAGCAGGTTGGGGGACTCGAGCGCCCCCGGCTGGCTGGGCGCGGGGACGAAATCGCCGGGCCCGAGGGCGCGGGCTGGGGGATCCGGGGCGTCCATCGCAAAGGATCCGACCAGGGGCGATTGCTTCGGCCACGGTCCCGGGATCACCAGGAACCAGGCGGCGACCAGCCAGAGGGCCGCCGCCAGCCATGGCCCGGGCGATCGCAGCCGGCCGGCGACGGAGGCCAGCCAGACGAGCCAGCCGAGGACCACAAACCCCATGCCGGCCCGGGCTGCCGGCGAAACCCGGGTCGGGAAGGTCTCGAAGCGGCTCAGCCGCAGGCGTCCCGACTGGCCGAGGTTTTCCAGATGCAACTCGGCCCTCGCCCCCGGCGGGCCTGCGGGGTGAATGGCGGAGGTTTCGCTGAAGGAGCCGGTGCCCCGGACCGAGAAAAGATAGACCCGCTCGAGGCACTCTCCGTTTTTGATCCATTCCAGGTGCAGCCGGCCGTCCTGCCATTCCTCGGTGCCGCGTTGCAGCTCCTTGGCCTCCACGGTGAAGCGCAGGTGCATGCCGTCGGCCGCCCCGAATTCGCCGAGATCGATTCTCAGCGAGTCGGGTCTGGCCTCGAGCCACGGGCTGCCCCCGGCGATCTCCAGACCGGCGGAGGGATTCGCCGGTTGGTGTCCGTGGTTCCACGAAGCGACCGTGGCCGCGATCAGGCCAAGGCCGGTGACGAGATGGAGGGCGACGCGGCGCACGGCGACAGCAGAGCAGCGACCGGCAGACGTGCCGACCAAAAAGGCGCGAAGGAGTCGGTTGCGGGTGCCTTGAGCTGACGGCGAAAGTGCAAACGAGAAGAGCCGCAAGCCCTCCGATTTCAGCATTTCAGCTTTTCAACTTTTCAGTTTTACCCACCACACCCCGGGGTGGTGACCACCCATGGGCCGGGCTGGACAGGAACTTCGCTTTTTGCTGAAAGAATTCCGTGATTGCCCCGGGGCGGGTGCTCGCCTATCACCTCGCCTCCGGAACCCCCGGAAAATCATGCCCGTCGGCCGAAAAGAAGCCTTTTCGATCCAGTTCCTGCAACTGGTGGACGCGGGATTGGTGTGGTTTGGCTTCTATCTCGCCAACCTGCTGCGGGATCCGGTGCGCGATTGGCTCGGGGAGGCCCCGACCGACGAAGCCGGGCTCCTTTCCATGGCATGGATGCTCTACATCGCCGTGCCCTTCACGCCGCTGATTCTCGAGTTCTTCCGCTTCTACCAGCGGCTGCGGATGAAGACCCTCGGCCAGTCCGTCTCGCAGTTGTTCCGCGCGCTGCTGGTCATGGCCCTGATGCTGGGGCTGCTGGTCATCTTCGCCAAACTTCCCGAGGGCAGCCGGGTGGTGCTCGGCCTGGGCGGGCTTTTCGTCTTTCTGCTGATCCTGGGACGGGACCGGATGCTCACGGCCCACCTGCGCCAGCGGGGGGTGAAGGAGCACCTCAAGGAGCGGGTGCTGATCGCGGCGTCCCGGGAGGACCGGGACGAGTTCCTGGCCGAGCTCGACCCGGAGATCATGGAGGGGCTCAACGTCGTCGGCCGTTTCGATCTGGGCGAGAACCAGGTGGAGGATCTCTACGACGTGCTGAAGGAAAAGTCGGTGGAGCGGGTGATCATTGCGGCGGGTGAAACGGGTTTCAGCAAGGTCGCCGAGTGCGTCGAGGCCTGCGAACTGCAGGGGATCGAGGCCTGGGTGGCGGCGTCGTTCATGCGCACCCAGGTGGCGCGCCCGACCTTCGACATGCTCGGCGACAAGCCGATGCTGGTCCTGCGCTCGACGCCGGACCTGTCCTGGGAACTGGCGGTCAAGGCGGTGTTCGACCGGGTCGGGGCGTTTCTCATCATCCTCCTCACCCTGCCGCTGTGGGTCTTCGCCTGGGTCGGGATCCGGATCGCCAGCCCCGGTCCTGCCTTCTACTTCCAGAAGCGCGCGGGCAAGTATGGCCGGCCGTTCCGGATGTGGAAGTTCCGGACGATGGTGCCGGATGCCGACAAGCTGCTGGACAAGATCAAGGACGAGCATGGCAACCAGATGGACGGCCCGGTCTTCAAGCTCGAGAACGATCCGCGGATCTTCAAGTTCGGGGCGATCCTGCGCAAGCTGAGCATCGACGAGCTGCCGCAACTGCTCAACGTGCTGACGGGGGACATGAGCCTGGTCGGACCGCGTCCGCTTCCGCTCTACGAGGTCGAGGCCTTCCAGAAGTCCGGGCACCGGCGCCGCCTGAGCGTGAAGCCCGGGATCACCTGCGAGTGGCAGTGTGCCGGGCGCAACCGGATCAGCAGCTTCGAGAAGTGGGTGGAGATGGACCTGCACTACATCGACAACTGGTCCCTGTGGCTGGACATCAAGCTGCTCCTCAGGACCGTGCCGGCCGTGATCTTCGGCTGGGGAGCGAAGTAGCCGGTGTTTCGGTAGCCGGCCGTTCGGTATTTCGGAAACACCGAAACACCGAAACACTGAAACACCGAAACACTGAAGTACCGAAACACCGAAACACCGAAACACTGAAGTACCGGTGAGAATGAAGTGATGAAGACGGTCTCTGTGACGTTACTGGCGACTTCCTTTCTGCTCGCGCTCGTCTTCGGGGCGCAGACGGCGGAGTGGAGCTGGGGACCGGCGTTCGTCGCGCTTGCCCTGGCGGTGGGGGCGGGTGCCCTGGTCCGGGGCCGGGGAGGATGGAACGGGCTGGCGGTGGCGATGCTGCCGGCGGTCGGCTGGATCCTCTACCGGGGTGCCACTTCCGACGTGATGGACTTCGCCCGGGCGGATGCGATGCTGGTCCTGGCGGTGGTGGCCACGGCGTGGGTGGTTTCCGGTCTGCGCCCCGGCAACCGGGCGATCCCCGGGTTGTTTGTCGGGCTTGCCCTCGTGTTGGCGATCAATCTCGGGGTTGCCGTGGCGCAGAGTCAGAATCCGGATTTCGTCTGGCCCTATAACCATCGCCCGGCGACCGGCGCCACCGGGTTTTTCGGGCACTACAACTATTTTGCCAACTTCACGCTCGGAGTGGCGCTCTTGCTGGCGGCCCGCGGTCTGTTCTCTCGCGACCACGTCGGCCTGAAGTTCCTGTTCGTCACCGTGGCCGTCTGGTCCGGGGCGATGGTGGTGGTTTCCGGTTCGCGGGGAGGAACGGTGGCGATGGCGGTCGGCATCATGGCCCTCGTCGGGTGCGCGGGAGTCCTCGCCTGGCGCCGCAAGCTGTGGTGGTCGAAGATCGTGATGGTCGCCTTCCCGCTGCTGCTCGTGGGCGGGGCGGTCGCGGGATGGGCCTTGTTCTCCAAGGTGGTGGAGAAACGGGGAGGCGATGGTGACATGGCCCGCCTGGCGGACAACTCGGCGCGGTTGGAGTGGATCGACCTGGCGTTGCGCGTGGCGGGAGACCATCCGCTCACCGGAGGAGGCAGCCGCGCCTTTTCGTGGGAACGCAACCGGCACTGGGAGGTGGGGGATTTCAGCAAGGGCGACGAGAACGAACGCTTCGTCCACAACGAGCTGCTGCAGACCGTCACCGACTACGGCGCGGTGGGGGCCGTGCTGGTGCTGATCCCGATCGGGTTCGTCGGATGGCTGGCGCTTTCGCGGCTCTTTCTTGGCTCGGAGGACGACAGCGAGCATCTGGATGCGGTGGCGGCCGGGGTGCTCGCGGCAGGAGCGGCCGTGCTGGTTCAGGCCAACTTCAGCTTCGTCTTCCACCTGCTGCCGTCGACGATGCTGCTCGGCCTGTTGTTCGGACTTGGTGCACTGCTGATGAAGAAGGGGCCGGCGAGCTGCGGGGTGTGCGCGATCGGAACCGGTGGGGTCCTCGGGGTTTGCCTGCTCTGGTTGGGGGTTCAGGCCTCCCGCAGCCTGCATGCGGTGTGGCCGGTGATCTACGCCGATCCCTCCCTTCTCCATTCCAACCCCGGTGCCGCCGTCGACCGCCTCGAGCAGGCCTCGCGGTGGTGGTCGGGTCATCGCTTCATCGAGGAGGCCGGGAATTATTCGAGGCGTGCGGCGGCGGCCGCGGCCAGTGACGAGGAACGGCAGCACTGGAACCGGCGGGCCGTGGAATTCTATCGCGAGGCCGCGCTCGAGCATCCTCACCATCCGGGGCTCGCGCTCAATGCCGCCAACGCGCTTTCCGAATTGGGCCGCGCGGAGGAGGCGGACGAGGCCTTCGAGCGGGCGATCGCGCTTCAAGGCGGTCTGGAGGGAGCCTTCGCCGCCCGCTATTTCCACGCCAAGCACATCTACGGCTTGTGGCACCGGCGATGGATGGAGGAACGGCGGTCCGAGGAGGCGCTGTGGCAATTCCTCCGGGTCCGGCAGCTTCTCGACGAAGCGAAGGAACAGGCAAGCTGGGGAAATCCCGAGCGGGAGGAATTCCGCAAGCAGGTCGAGCAGTCGATCGGCTTCCTCGAGAATGCCAGGGTGCGGCCGCGCCCCCCCGAGCCGGGCGCTACGAATTGATCTGGTCCCAGGCGATGTTCGAATCGGCCAGTTCCCTGAGGAGTTGGCGGATTTTCCGGTCGGCCATCTCGAAGTTGGGCGGCCCGCCGAACTCGCGCTCTTCCGAGTCGCTGAAGGCCATGGTCGCGCTGATGTAGGCCCAGCGCTGGGCCTTGCCGTGGAGCACTCGGTCCTTGATGTCGATCAGGGTTCGCTTGGTGTGGTCGCGGGTGATGTCGTGCTCGCCGACGAAGAAATAATAGGTGAGGCAATCGCGGGTGATGAACTGGCGGTCCTCCGGCGGACCGTAGCCGATGCCCTGCTTGGAAAGCAGGCGCATGACGGGGATCTTCTTGCCGTCACCGAGCTCCAGCTCGTCCTTGAAGCCCTGGATCGAGCGGTGGCCCTGGGCGGGCATGCAGCGCTCCGGGCGGTGGATCGAGGTCGCGAGGTCGTGGCCCGAGAGCACGATGGAGAGATCGATCCGGTCCACGGGAACCCCGTCGATGATCGACATTTCCTCGAGCCGGCGGCGGAAGCAGTGGGCCTTGGAGAACTCGGTATCCTTCGCGAGGATGTTGATTTCGAGTTCGGAGGGCGGGTAGGTCCGGGTCTCCCATGCGCCGATGAAGGGCTCGATCTTCATGTCCATGGCGCTTTCCGCCTCGTTCAGAGGCGGGAGCAAGTAGATCGCCGACATCACGGCGGCCATCAGCGCGGCGGGAATGAAGAAGCGGATCATCGTTTCAGCCCGTGGATTTTACAACCTCGCGGCGGGTCAGCTGGGGTTTGCGGAAACGGGTCAGGCCGCCTTCCAGGAAGGAATGCAGGGTCAGCAGGAGAAGCAGCGAGATCGGGTAGAAGACGATGAGGCCGGACCAGTCGTGCCAAGTGTCACGGGCGAAGACCGGATCGCCGTATTCGGCGATGACGAAGATGGAGGTGAGGCGCAGCATGTTGCCGATGATCGCCAGCGGGATCGCCGAGACGCAGAGCAGGGCCTTCTTCCACAGGCTCATCTTCGCGACGTAGGCCCAGACGGTGGAAATGAGGATCAGCGCCATCAGCGACCGGATCCCGCCGCAGCCTTCGTTGATCTCCAGCGGCTCCCAGTTGTCGTTCAGCGAGAAGATCTGGGTTCCCCGGACTTCCGTTTCGACGCCGAACCAGCCGCAGCCGATCTGGGCGAGCTTGGTCGAGAGAATCTGGAGGTGGGTGGTCGCCTGCTGGAACTGCGGCACGGGAATCGCCAGCCACAGCACGAAGAAGGGGAAGGCGGTGAGTTTTGCCACCTTCCAGCCCCAGAAATACCACGTGCAGCCCCACAGGATCATCGGCAGGCCACCGCAGGCCAGCCGGGGTTGGCCGGTGCGGTGGGCGAGGACGAAGAATCCGGCCCCCGCCAGCGCCACCAGCAACCCGAGCCACATCGACTTTTCGACGGCGGTCTCGCGCGCCTCCTTGAGCCGCGGCCATTTCCAGATGATGAGGCCGATGGTGATCAGCGGGACGAGGAAGCCGTGCTCGAAGTCGGTCACCTCGTTCCACGTGCTCTTCCACCAGCCGGTCGGCGTGTAGGCCTGGCCCGGCCCGAGACCCTTCTCGATGAAGTAAAAGAAGCCCACGACCAGGCCGACGGCGATCACGCCGGGGAGCAGGGATGCCGCGGAGGGCCCGGATTTCTGCTTGGGTTCCATCAATCGAGTGCATGGAGGGTTGCCGAGCGGATCCGGACTGTCAACAATCCTGCCCGCCGCCCCCAAAGACCCATGAGAATCATCAGTGGAACCGCCCACCGCGATCTTGCCGAGCGCATCGCCACCGAGTTGGACACGACCCTGGCCGATGTCCACGTGACGGCCTTCCCCGACGGGGAGACCTTCGTCCGGATCAACGAGAACATCCGCGGCGAGGATGTCTTCCTCGTCCAGCCGACCTGCCCGCCGACGAATCACAACGTGATGGAGCTGCTGATCATGGTCGACGCCGCCCGGCGGGCCTCGGCCGAGCGCATCACGGCGGTCATTCCCTTCTTCGGCTACGCCCGCCAGGACCGGAAGGACCAGCCGCGGGTGCCGATCACGGCCAAGCTGGTGGCCAACCTGCTGACCTCCGCCGGGGTCGACCGGGTCCTCACGATGGACCTGCACGCGCCCCAGATCCAGGGGTTCTTCGACATCCCGGTGGATCACCTCTACGCCAAGCCGGCGCTGATCGGCTACATCCGGGAAAAGGTCGGCGACCCTTCCGGACTCACCGTGGTCTCGCCCGATGTCGGGGGGACCAAGCTCGCCCGGGCCTACGCCGATGCGATCGGCACCGACCTCGCGATCGTGGCGAAACACCGGGTCAGCGCGACCCAGGTCGAGGCGATGAATGTCATCGGCGAGGTCGAGGGTCGCGACGTGATGCTGGTCGACGACATGACCGAGACCGCCGGGACCCTGTGCGCGGCGGCGGAAATCCTCGCACGGCATGGAGCCCGGCGGGTGTTCGCCGGCGTGTCCCATGCCGTTCTCGGCGAACTGGGGCGTCAGCGCATCAAGGACTCGGCGATCGAGGAGGTGATCACCACCGACTCGGTGCCGCAGGCCGGCGGCGAAAAGGTCCACGTCTGCGGGATCGGCGGTCTCATGGCCGAGGCCATCCGCCGCATCGCCGGCGGCCAGTCGGTCACCTCGCTCTTCGACGTGTAGGGCGGCGTCAGCGCACCACCGTGAACTTCTCGCCGAGCAGCCACTTGCGCACGAGTTCCCGGTTCGCCGTCAGGTTTCCCTGCACCCGGTAGTTCGAGCGACGCAGGACTTCGGCCTCCGCCTCGGCTTCGTCGACCACGCACCACGGCGATGATCCGGACGAGTGCACGAAGCGAAACCCGTCCGGGCGGCTGACGATGAATCCGACGTGGGTGTCGAGCCCGACGATGCGGATCCCGGCATCCATGCCCCGCAGCTCCGCGGCGTAGGTTTCATAGGGCACGCCGACCCGCAGCGACAGCTCGTTCTTCGGCAGGAAGGTGCGCAGGATGTTCTGCGAGGGCTGTCGGGCGAGTCGGTAGCGGTCGACCCGGAATCCGGCATCGCGAAGGACCGTCGCCACGAAGTAGCCGCAGGCGATCGTGCCGCCGCCCGGCGTTTCGCAGTGGCCGTTGAAATCCCACGGCGTGCCGAGCCAGCACCTCATCAGGTCCGGCAGGGCCGTTTCGAGAAACACCGCCGCCTCGTCGATGACCGCCTCGCGCCCGCGCCCGCTGCCGGCCTCGCGGTAGCGCCTGCCGAGGTTCCGGCGCCAGCGCTCGGTCTCCTCCTTGAGCACCTCGTAGCGGTCGGGGTCGGGTTTCGGCGGGCCCTTGCCGATCACCAGCACCGGTTCGCCGTGGCGTTCCCACAGCCCCTTCAGATCCGCCCGGAACCACCATCCCGCCCCGCCGACCACCAGCGCGGTCACGAGCAGCGTTCCGAAGCACGAGCGTTTCATCGATCAAAGCTCCGGCCGCACCGGGATGCCGCGCGCGGCGAAGTGGCGCTTGGCCTCGCTCACGGTGTGCGTGCCGAAGTGGAAGATGCTCGCCGCCAGCACCGCATCGGCCCGGCCCTTGTCCAGCACCTCGACCATGTGGTCCAGGTTGCCGGCGCCGCCGCTGGCGATCACCGGGATCCCGACCGCTTCGGAAACCGCCGCCGTCAGCTCGCAGTCGTAGCCCGCCTGGGTGCCATCGGCATCCATGCTGGTGAGCAGGATCTCGCCCGCGCCCCGCCGCCAGACCTCCTTGGCCCACTCGACGGCATCGAGCCCGACCGGGGTCCGCCCGCCGTGGGTGTAAACGCCCCACTTGCCCGGTCGCTCGCGCTTGGCGTCGATCGCCACCACGATGCACTGCGCACCGAAGGCCTTGGCCCCGGCGTCGACCAGGTTGGGATCGTTCACCGCCGCGGTGTTCACGCCGACCTTGTCGGCCCCGGCCAGCAGCATCTCGCGCATGTTCGCCACCGTGCGGATGCCGCCTCCCACGGTCAGCGGGATGAAGCAGTGCTGCGCGGTGCGGCGGACGACGTCGGCCATCGTCGCGCGGTTGTCCGACGAGGCCGTGATGTCGAGAAAGACCAGCTCGTCGGCCTGCTGCTCGTTGTAGGCCATGGCGCTCTCGACCGGGTCGCCGGCATCGATGAGGTCGACGAAGTTGACGCCCTTGACCACGCGGCCATCGGTGACGTCGAGGCAGGGGATGATACGTTTCGCGAGCACCGCGAGAGCAAAACGCCCGCAGCCCTGCTTGTCCATCCCGGGGGCACCGGGGGGTGTCACTGAAAGTGGTGGGCATGGCCGGGACTTGTCGGCCGGCAGGCATCCCCCTCTAGACTGCGGCGATTCATCGCCGCTTTGGCGAAGCATTTCAATGCGAGCCGCGCCATCGGCGATGAATCGCCTCCATCAAAGCGGCGATGAA